>JABMMT010000117.1 GCA_013205155.1 Betaproteobacteria bacterium
CGCAGTCAAGACTCGGTAACCGGTGCTATCACGGTCTTTATTCAGACCAATCCGTTTAAGCAAAACGAGCCACAGCATCATCAAAGTATCACTATTTCCTTAAGTGATCCCAGTGATAACACAGTGACTTTGACAAACGCAGCCTTGAAGGGTCTTCAGCAGATTTATCAAAGCGGCTTTCGTTATAAAAAGGCAGGCGTGATTCTCAATCTGATTGCAGATAAACCGACTATCCAACAATCATTATTTGAGGATATCGAGAGCAAAGGTAAGTCAGCCGATTTAATGCATGCAATGGATGCGATTAATTCGCGCTTTGGTAATGCCGTCATTCGACTCGCAGCATCTGGCACTAAGCAAGAGTGGCAAATGCGATCAAACAATAAGTCGCCTAACTACACCACGCAGTGGGATGAGTTACCGATAGCACGCTAAGAAAAAAGCAATGAAAAAAATTAAAAAACATAACATTAATCAAAGGCTCATTTTGTGAGCTTTTGCCACAGTATTCTAAAAACAGAGCAACACCTTTACGACAGCAGCAAACAACTCACTCAGGAGAAAAACATGGACTTACTCAATCACTTCAACGGGATTTCACTAGCCATCATCATGGTGCTTTCCTACTGCGCTGTATTAAAAAACACCCAGCGTGACCAGAGCTTTAAAGGGGCGATTAAGTCACTTTTGAGCTTCTAAGTAGGGTGGTCAATCTCGGGATGTAGATTGCTTAAAAAATAGGCAATCTTTCTAGACCCCCTGTTTAAAAGGGTCAAATTGGCTATTTTTGGGTAAATATAAAAAATGTGTGCAAATTTCATCATTGTTCTTTAAAATGGTGCAATGCAGTAATTGCAGCGCATCATTACGAACAATCAGTACATACCCATACAGGAGAATGACCATGTTTCAAAACACACTCAATACAACTTTGACAAATGCTCAAGCTAAAACACTTGAGTCCGCACAAACGATCGCTACATTGACCGTGCAAAGCGCAGAAGCGATTGCAGCGATCAACTATGACGCAGCTAAAGAAGTAGCTGCTACTGCTCAAGCTAAGTCAGCAAAATTGATTCAATTGAAAGATCCAAAAGCTGCTTTAGAGATGTTTGATGCTGAAACAGCTCAAGAAGCCGCTGCTCATGTTGTTGGCTATCAAAACAAAGTAAACAAAGTATTGCGTCAGAACAGCAAAGAAGTTGTTAGCTTGATTGACTCAGCAATTGATGATTCAAAGACAGATTTGATCAAATTTGTTAAAGAAGCAACGACTCAAGCTCCTGCTGGTACAGAGGCATTTGTATCTGCATTTAATAGCGTATTTGAAGCAACTTTAAAGGGCTTTGATCAAGCACGTGCTACTTCACAGGATGCCTATGCAAACTTTGAAAAGTCTGTAGATGCTGCGATGAGCTCTTTCCAGGGCCAGGTTGCACCAGCTACTAAATCGCGTAAGCAAATCGCTGCTGAATAAGTAACTCGCTTCACTAAAAAAAGCCCCATGATTGGGGCTTTTTTATTGACTGAAAAAGATTCGCTAAAGAAATACATCAAAGCCAGCCAGCCTTATGAATTTCCTCTTCTATGAAAGAGAGTGCTTGCGCGCCAGTTTGCGCGCTGGAACCCACGCCATTCTTACCGATGATAAAACCTCCATCTTTGGAGATGTAGGCGTGAAGGTAAAACTCATTTTTATGGCTACCTAGCACCATTTGCAAAATCGGCTCTTTGCTAGCCCGATCATAGGATTCGGTAAAGGTGGAGTAGGTAATGTAATCACCATGTTTGTTGGCCAAACGAAATATGAGATTACTAATACCTTCAACGAGCAAACAATATTCCTGATGAAATGCAGGATGACTGATTCGAAGATCTTCTATTGCGATCGCATGTAGGGCACTATTTGCCATGGCTGCAAAAATATCCAGTAATTTCTATAACCAATATACGCCTTAGAGCTAGGCATCGGAAGCCTTTTTAATACTGCGGTGCCGCATAAGAGATAGAAGAAAAGAGCAAAGGAAACCCATACAAACAACGGGGAATAGGGGGTAAGATTAAAACATGACTACTTACCCAATTGCCATCGAATTGACCGCCTGGGTTGAGCTGGGGCTCAATCAATATGAGCTCACCATTGAGAAGGTATCTCGGGTTACCGTCAAAAGGACAGATGATGTATTGCACACCAGGGAATTAACTCAGCCAGAGATTGATTCCTTACTAGAGGCAATGGAGAACATCAGGGCGCCTATATCAGCAGAGCTTGCAACCAATCCAAACCATAAACCTGTTGCTAGCTATGAACTCATAATCGAGTCAGCCCATTTTTCTTTGGAGTACAACTGGGAGGATGTCGACGCACAGTCATCCAATGTATTTGACCCATTAGTAAAGCTGGCACAGCTAATTGAGAAAATTGGGCATTTTGATTAGCGTTCAGATCTTAACGAGGCTGGACGCCTAAGTTATTTTTGAATAAGGTAATTTTGGGCAGCACCTTCTTCAGCTTTAGCTCTGCCTGCCACAAATTATACTTAGATTGCTTCTCAATCCACAGATGTGGACCGTTACCTAGGAAGGTTCCTATGCGCAAAGCTAGCTCGGGAGTGATTGAGCTCTTTTCAGCCAAAACGGAATGTAGGGTTTGCCTAGAGATGCCAAGACGATTTGCAAGCTCGGAGACTGTGATTCCAAGGGCAGGGAAGACATCCTCTCTTAGGATGGCGCCAGGGTGAGTAGGTGATCTTTTGCGCATGATATTAGTTTAAGACTTATGCTGAAGTGTAAAGTGAAGCCTTACACATGTAAAGGCTTATAAAACTAAGGGCGTATTTAGGGGGTAGGTATAGGTAAGTGTTTTGCTAACCTATGGCCTTGCTTAGCCCAAAAAATGATTCATTAGCTCAAACTATGAGCCTGCAGGTTTTTATACTTTACTCATCCAATCGACAAAGGAGAAATCATGCGTGATTACACATACCTAGGCGGAGCTCGTTTTACTATCAACAACCTCTTTCGTAGCCTGCGCTTTGATATTGACCGGCTTGATATGAGCTGGGTGGATGGCGAAAAACCAGAATTTAGCCGTGGGCTCAGAATCGTTGATCACGATGCGGGTAATACGATCACGGTTGACGGACCAGAGGGTGACAACCTGATCTACAGCCTAACCTATCTGTTTAGCAAGGAAGATGGTCATGAAGCCTTTAGAAATGCAACCGATGCTTACTTAAGTGTTGCCCTAGACACCAAAGAGTATTTGGTAACAGCCCAAAAAAAAGATCCCGAAGGAAAGCCCGAAGTAGCTGAAGCGGTGATTCATTAAAGATGTCCTCAAATAAATGAGGTCATAAGGTTTCAC
>JABMMT010000118.1 GCA_013205155.1 Betaproteobacteria bacterium
TACGACAAAAGTAGACAAAGAGATCCACCAAGCATCTAAATTACTCTTACCTTGAGAGAGGAGCTCCCCCAAGCTTGGTGTTCCGGGTGGTACGCCTAAACCTAAAAAATCCAAACTGGTTAAAGACAAAATAGCAGCACTCATGCGGAAGGGTAAAAAGGTTATTACAGGCGTCAAACTATTGGGCAAAATGTGACGCCACATAATCTGAAGATTGGTCAAACCTAAGGCACGTGCAGCGCGAACATACTCTAAGGCGCGGTTACGGAAGAATTCAGCGCGCACATAATCAGAAAGCCCCATCCAACCAAAGGCCGCGAGCAAAATAATCAGAAGCCAAATACTGGGATTAAAGATAGAGGCAAAAATAATCAGTAAATACAGCTCTGGCATCGCCGACCAAATTTCAATCACGCGTTGCGATACCAAATCAAATTTGCCACCAAAAAAACCCATCAGGGCACCTGTCAGAATGCCAACACTAACCCCCACAATGGTCAGCGCCAAACCAAATAGAATGGACAAGCGAAATCCGTAAATTAAACGCGCCAATACATCACGACCACGGTCATCAGTGCCTAACCAATTATCCCAAGAAGGCGCAGCTGGATTAGGCGCTTTTGAAAAGTAATTGAGCGTTTGATAGTTGTAGGGAATGGGTGGATAAATAGCCCAATTACCATTACTGGTGATATTGCGACGAATATCGGGATCCAAAAAATCAGTTGGTGTAGCAAAGTCACCACCAAACACTCTCTCAGGCTGACTTTTAATAATGGGGAAATAAAAATGTCCTTGATAACGAACCACTAGGGGTTTGTCGTTAGCAATGAACTCTGCACATAATGAGAGGCCAAAGAGAATCATAAAGATCCATAAGCTGGCATATCCCATACGACTATTTTTGAAGCGCTGCCAACGGCTCATGATCCACCTCCAGCACCAAATTGAATGCGCGGATCAACGTATACGTAGCAAAGGTCTGAGATCAGTTTTGTAAATAGGCCAATTAAGGTAAAGAGATAAAGGGTGCCAAATACAACCGGGTAGTCTCTGCGCATCACGGATTCATAAGAGAGCAAACCCAGCCCATCAAGTGAAAATAAAGTTTCAATCAAAAGGGAGCCAGTAAAGAAGGCTCCAATAAAGGCCGCTGGAAACCCCGTCACTAAGGGCAACAAAGCATTGCGAAATACATGCTTCCAAAGTACCTGTTTTTCGGTAAGACCTTTAGCTCTAGCAGTTAATACATATTGTTTACGAATTTCTTCTAAGAATGAATTTTTTGTGAGCATCGTCACGACCGCAAAACTTCCTAAGACAGAGGCAGTAATGGGTAAGACTAAATGCCACAAATAATCCATCACCTTACCCATCAGAGTCAAATCATTCCAGTTATCTGATGTAAGACCTCGCAGAGGAAATATTTGCAGAAAACTACCGCCGCCGAAAATAACTAGCAACAAAACACCAAGCACAAAGCCTGGAATCGCATAGCCCACCAATATCATCGTGCTGGTCACTGCATCAAAACGAGATCCATCTCTTACGGCCTTAGCAATACCTAGCGGTATTGATACCAAATAGGTGAGAAAGAAAGTCCACAGACCAATACTGATCGATACTGGCAGTTTAGATACTACTAACTGCCATACACTTTGATGTTGGTAATAACTTTGGCCCAAATCGAATTGAGCAAAGCGCTTGAGCATCATGAAATAACGTTCTAAGGGTGGCTTATCAAAGCCATATAAAGCCTTTACTTCTGCTAAACGTTCCGCATCAATTCCTTGGCGCCCGCGATAAGTACTACCGCCACCAGAAGACTCTGCCCCGCTGACCGCAGCATCACCTTTGCCCTTTAACTCCAAGAGCATCTGTTCAACAGGTCCGCCAGGAACAAATTGCACCACTGCAAAAGTTAATGTCAGGACGCCTAGCAAAGTAGGAATCATGAGTAGCACTCGCTTGAGGATGTAAGACCACATTTGACCTTGCATTATTGAGCCCCGCCTTTCCACCAATTCATCAAAATCCACATCTCAGCGCCGTAATACAAAGGCGGATCGGGATATTGCATTTCTTTTCGGTAAGCAACGCGATGTGTAGAGTTGTACCACTGCGGAATCACAAGATAGCTATTCCACAACACTCGATCAAGCGATCTAGTTGCAGCTTGAAGCTGTTCGCGAGTTTCAGCTGTAGTAATCGCTTGTACTAAAGCATCTACGACTGGTGACTGAATACCAATCACGTTATCGGAGCCTTTTTCTTTAGCTGCTTGACTGCCAAAGCGATCCCATAATTCATTGCCTGGGCTTTGAGAATCAGGAAAACGGACAGTCGTCATATCAAAATCATATTCATCCATCCGCTTCTGATGCAAAGCAAAGTCACTGGTTCGAATATCCACTTGAATACCAAGCTTTTCTAAGTTACGCACATAAGAAGAAAGCACCCTTAAGAAGAATGGTCCATCTTCGACCATTTCAAAACGAAATGGCTCACCCTTTTCATTCCTTAGGGCACCGTCCCGATACTGCCATCCAGCATGCATCAATAACTCTCTTGCTTTACGTAAATTTTGTCTCAAGCTAGACGGCTCTGCAGTAGAGGGTGCTGGGGGCATTGGACCAAAGACGGCATCAGGCACCCATTGAGGGTACTTTTGCTTCAGAGGCTTTAAGAGTTTTAACTCTGCTTCAGATGGCTTACGAGGTCCATCGAAATTGGCGCTGAGGTCACTATTTGTAAAGAAGCTATTAATACGGCTATATTGATCAAAAAAGAGTTGTCGATTAAGCCATTCAAAATCTAAGGCATAACCCAATGCCTGACGGACCCTCGGATCTTGAAATAGCGGTCGGCGCAAATTCATTGCAAAACCTTGCATGCCAGCGCCGTTGTGATTTAAGAAGGACTTCCTAATGAGAGTTCCATCATTAAAACGTGGCCCAACATAACTCTTTGCCCAATTTTTTGCACGGTACTCTACTAAAGCATCAAACTCGCCAGCTTTAAATGCCTCTAAACGAACAGTATCATCACTATAAAGTTTGTATACGATGCGATCAAAGTTGAAAAAGCCAACACGCACATTTAAAATATTGCCGCCCCGATCTGCCCAGTAATTTGGATTGCGCTTAAAGATCATGGTCTTACCTGCTTTGTAAGACTCGATGATGTATGGGCCACTAGCGATTGGTAACTCAAAACTCAATTTATCAAATGGCGTAATCGATCCATCCGCCTTCTTACTCCAGTTACGCGAAAAAACTGGCAGAGTACCGACCATCACAGGTAACTCAGGATTACGATTTTTAAAGTCGTAGCGAATCACTCGCTCAGAAACTACTACCGCTTGTTTTACATCCGCATAGACTGTACGAAACTGTGGATTAGCAAGCGGACTCATTAAAGTATCAAAGCTATATTTAACGTCACTCGCCAAAATCGGACTACCATCTGAGAATGTTGCCTCTGGACGAATTCGAAATGTCACTGACATTTTGTCCGATGCAACGGAAATATCTTCTGCGATCAATCCATAAGCACTGGAAACTTCATCTGCGCTACCAACTGCAAGAGATTCAAACATCAACTGCGCAACGCCAGGTGCGTTCACGCCACGCAAAGTAAATGGATTAAACTTGTCAAAACTGGTGCGCCTATCAGGATTGGGTAAGACTAAGGTGCCACCCCTCGGTGCATTCGGATTAACGTAATCAAAGTGGCTAAAGCCATCAGCATACTTCGGCTTACCATACTGGGCGATACCTTGTGAAGCCTGTGCAGCATTCACCCCGGCTCCAACTAGGAGAGCTAGAAGGCAAAAATGGGCTATTTGGCGAATGGGGCTTGGCTTAGACATATATGCAACAATTGTAGATAGCAAATCATATTTGAATCAAAGGACACAATATGGGTTTTCTTTCCGGCAAAAAAATTCTCATTACCGGCCTCCTCTCTAACCGCTCTATTGCCTATGGTATTGCCAAAGCATGCCATCGTGAGGGTGCTGAATTGGCTTTTACCTATGTTGGCGAGCGTTTTAAGGACCGGATCGTTGATTTCGCAAAAGAATTCAATACCGAACTGATCTTTGACTGTGATGTGGGAAGTGATGAGCAAATCTCCTCCCTTTTTAAGGATTTAGCCAAAACATGGCCCCAGTTTGACGGCTTTGTGCATGCTATTGGCTTTGCCCCACGCGAAGCGATTGCGGGTGATTTCTTGGAAGGTCTTTCACGTGAAGGCTTCAAAATTGCCCATGACATCTCTGCTTATAGCTTTCCAGCTATGGCTAAAGAAGCTTTACCCATGCTGCGGGATAAAGCTGCATTGCTTACTCTGACCTACTTAGGCTCATTGCGTAACGTTCCCAACTACAACACTATGGGATTGGCCAAAGCGTCTTTAGAAGCATCAGTGCGATACCTCGCTGGTTCCGTGGGCCCTAAAGGAATTCGTGTGAACGGTATTTCTGCTGGTCCCATCAAAACCTTAGCCGCTGCTGGCATCAAAAACTTTGGGAAAATCTTAGGGGCCGTTGAACAAACTGCACCATTGCGCCGTAATGTCACGATTGACGATGTTGGCAATGCCTCAGCTTTTCTCCTATCAGATTTAGCTAATGGCATTACTGCTGAAATCATTTATGTGGATAACGGTTTCAGTCAGGTTGTTGGTGGGATGAGTGACGTTTGAATGTTCCATTCAACGAGGCTTTAAAGTTTTGGGCCAAGCTTGGTTTTATTAGCTTTGGTGGGCCCGCAGGACAAATCGCAGTACTCCATCAAGAATTAGTTGAAAAGCGTCGCTGGATTTCTGAGCGGCGCTTTTTGCATGCGCTGAACTATTGCATGCTCCTTCCAGGACCTGAAGCCCAACAACTTGTCACTTACATAGGCTGGCTGATGCATCGCAGTTGGGGCGGCATCATCGCTGGCACACTTTTTGTCTCGCCTTCCCTAGTGATTCTGATTGCTTTGTCCTGGATATATCTCACCTTTGGACAGGTACCATGGATTGCAGCGCTCTTCTTTGGAATTAAGCCAGCAGTCGTTGCGATTGTTTTACATGCAGCCGTTCGGATTGGAAAACGCACTATTCATAATCAAGCATTGAAGTGGATTGCGCTTGGCTCTTTTTTAGCCATTTTCATTCTCAATGTATCTTTTCCAATAATTGTCATCATTACAGGAATCATTGGGTATTGGGGTGGTAAGCGCTATCCAGAATATTTCCAACAAAGGAGTGTTCATGGCAATGCAAAAGATATCGGTCACGAAACTGCCTTGATTGATGATCACACACCACCCCCGGCTCACGCACAATTTAATCTTCAGAAAACTTTACGCCATAGTGCTATTGCACTGTGTTGCTGGCTGCTTCCGATTGGAATATTAATTAGCTATTTTGGTTGGAAGACACTTTACCCACAATTAGCATGGTTCTTTACAAAAGCTGCTTTTCTCACTTTTGGCGGAGCATATGCAGTGCTACCGTATGTTTACCAAGGGGCTGTAGATCATTTTCAATGGTTGAGCGCCAATCAAATGATTGATGGACTGGCTCTTGGAGAGGCAACTCCGGGTCCACTCATCATGGTGGTTGCCTTTGTCGGATATCTTGCTGGACATATTCAGAACCTGATCGGAAGCGCTAACCCATTTTGGTTTGGTGTTCTGGGCGCCTGTGTTGCTACCTGGTTTACCTTCTTACCCTCCTTCTTTTTTATTCTGGTTGGTGGGCCGCTGATTGAATCTACCCATGGCAAGCTAGGCTTTACAGCACCCCTCACCGCCATTACAGCAGCAGTTGTTGGTGTGATTGCCAACCTAGGTTTATTTTTTGCCTATCATGTTTTTTTACCACGAGGTTTTGCGGGATCCATCTCTTGGATATCCATCATCATTTGCCTATTGGCCGGCCTAGCCCTATTTAAGTATCAAAAAGGGGTTGTCACTGTGATTGGATGCTCTGCCCTAGCAGGCTTATTAAGCTATTTTGTAGCTGTTTTGATGCCTTAAGTATTTTCATAAGATTGGCATAATAGAACTTATGCGTATTGAACCTCAAATTGTCACTCATCTTCAAGAGTGGGTCGGCAAATCCGAATCACTTTCGGATACTGTCACCGCTGCCCCAGTTCGTGCACTATCGGCAACTCTTGACCGAGAGGACCCCGACCCCACTCAAGATACTTTGCTGCCTGAACTGTGGCATTGGCTCTATTTCTTACCCCATGCTCGCGAGTCAGAAATCGGGCCTGATGGCCACCCTAAACGCGGTGGATTTTTACCTCCCGTTCCTCTTCCTCGTCGGATGTGGGCAGGCAGTCGAATTCAGTGGCTGGCCCCGCTTTCTGTTGGAGATGAAATTGAGCGCATCTCAACTATTGAGTCGGTTACCCACAAAGCTGGACGCAGTGGTGACCTCATCTTTATATTAGTTCAACACCAAATTTCCAATCAGCAAGGCCTTGCCATCATTGAGGAACATGACATCGTCTATCGCGATGCGCCCAGACCAGATGACAAGCCAGTTGCACCCGCGCCCGCCCCTACAGATGCTAAATGGAGTAAGACGATTACTCCAGATGATGTATTTCTTTTTCGTTACTCTGCCCTTACCTTTAATGGTCATCGCATTCATTACGACCGCAAATACGTCACTGAGGTTGAAGGCTACCCTGGCTTAATTGTTCATGGCCCTCTCATTGCAACCTTGCTGGTAGATCTAGTACGCCAAAGTATTCCCGCTTGCAGATTGAAGAGTTTTGAATTCCGCGCTATTCGCCCTACTTTTGATATCAATATTTTTAAAGTATGTGCCAAGCCCGATTTAGAAAAAGACCCCACAGGAAAAACAATTACTATTTGGGCCCAAGATCATGAAGGCTGGCTCACCATGCAAGCAAGTGCAGTACTTGCCTAAGGAAAATTATTCTTATGTCAAACCAACACTTATCTCAAGAATTAGCCAGCTTTGCATCCAAGCTACAAGCAAAAGATATTCCCGCCTCTGTCATGAATCGCGCCGAAGATTTTTTGGTGGACTGGTTCGGCTCCGCTGTTGCAGGTAAAGGATCTCGACCTGTTGAAATCATTGCTCAGTTTGCTCAAAATATGGGAGGGTTTGATGCTCATCCAGGACCCTCAGAAATTTTAGTAACTCGTAAAAGCTCAAGTCCTTTTTTAGCAGCGATGGCTAATGCCGCTGCATCTCATGTTGCAGAACAAGATGATGTTCATAACGGCTCAGTGTTTCATCCAGCCACGGTAGTATTCCCCCCTGCACTTGCCTGTGCTCAAGCAATTGGTGCTTCAGGCGAAGATTTATTGTTGGCAGCAGTTGCTGGATATGAAGTGGGTATTCGAGTCGGTGAATTTTTAGGTCGTTCACATTACAAGGTATTCCACACAACTGGTACTGCTGGTCCGATCGCTGCTGCTGCAACTGTCGGAAGATTATTAAACCTCAATCCTAATCAAATGCTCCATGCCTTTGGCTCTGCAGGAACTCAGTCTGCTGGTCTTTGGGAATTTCTGCGCGATGCTGCTGACTCCAAACAATTGCATACTGCGCATGCTGCTTCGACTGGTTTAATGTCTGCTTATATTGCGCAGGCAGGATTTACAGGTGCGCAACATATTCTGGAAGGCAAACAAGGATTGGCGGCAGGAATGTCTAGTGACGCCGATCCAAGCAAGTTAGTTGACCAACTTGGTACGCGCTGGGCACTTGCAGAAACCAGTTTTAAATATCATGCCTCCTGCAGACATACTCACCCTGCTGCCGATGCCTTGCTGCAGGTGATGCTGGCACACAAACTAAAGCCAGGTGATATTGCTAGAGTGGAAACACTAGTGCATCAAGGCGCCATTGATGTCCTTGGCCCAGTTATTAACCCTAGTACCGTGCATCAGTCTAAATTTTCCATGGGGACGGTTTTAGCAATCATTGCTCATTACCAATTTGCTGGTCTGCAAGAATTTGACGAGCATTTTCAGGATGATGCTATTTGTCTTTTCCGTGATCGTGTCACGATGACACTGGATTCAGAGGTTGATACCGCCTATCCTCAACGATGGATCGGTAAAGTTAAAGTGCATCTCAATAATGGCCAAATTCTCGATGGCAGAGTAGATGAACCTAAAGGTGATCCTGGTAATACCTTGAGCCGCACTGAGATTACCGATAAAGCGATGCGCCTCGCCGCCTTTAGTGGTGGCGCTACTCCAGCACAAATGACTTCTGCAATTGATTTCTTGTGGAATATTCGCACACAGTCCAAGATAGGACTATTACTTCCTCAGTCTTAATTCTCTTCTTATATGAGCTCCGTTGATCACACTTTAGCCCTTAGCAGTCATTTTCTATTTGTTCCTGGCACACGCCCAGAGCGCTTTCAAAAAGCCTTGGATAGCGGATCTGATGCCGTTATTTTAGATTTAGAGGACGCAGTCCCTGAGGAAGATAAAGATCTGGCCCGTAATGCAATTCGCTCCGCCTGGCCTTCTTTTACAAAAGAGCAAAAAGATCGACTAGTGATTCGCAGTAACTCACCAGGCAGTAAGTTCTACTCTGCTGATTTGATCATGGCAAAAGAACTTGATATCACCTGCATTCTGATTCCTAAAAGTGAGTCGCCTGATCAGATTAATGGTGCTGCATTGGTATTGCCTAACACTGCCATTATTCCGATGATTGAAACAGCACTTGGTCTTGATCATTTGCGTGAAATTGCAAACTCCAATCAAGTCATTCGTTTAGCTTTAGGTAATATTGATTTACAAGTGGATCTTGGGATGACTTGTAATGCAGATGAAACAGAGTTGCAAACTGCACGATTCCAAATCGTTTTGGCTTCACGTCTGGCGGCAATCGCCTCTCCAATTGATGGAGTTACTCCATCAACTGACAACATTGAGCAAATTACCCATGATGCCCAGCGTGCTAAACGCATGGGATTTGGTGCAAAGCTGTGCATTCATCCCAAACAGGTGGCGCTTGTTCAAGCAGCCTTTATGCCTTCTCAAGAAGAGCTGGCATGGGCCAAAAGAGTGATTGAGGCCGATAAAGCCTCCAAAGGTGGGGCAGTTAAGTTAGATGGCCGCATGATTGACCGCCCGGTGGTTCTTTTGGCCCAAAGAACCCTTGCGCTTGCTGGTAAATACTGAGGCTAGGGGCTCCAAAAACACCATAAAAAATGGTAAGATCTTTATCACTTAAATATTGGAGACTTCTATGA
>JABMMT010000119.1 GCA_013205155.1 Betaproteobacteria bacterium
CATTTATGAATACTTTTATGGAATTCGATCTGAGAAAAAAATTCATCATCCTCTTGTCGAGGTCATTTTTAAAAGCCAGGTGAATCACTCATAGATCAGCCTGAAAGATATGTTTTACTCCCAAATAAATTGATTTCATAACGAACACCGATTTTAAATACACTTTTATGAGTATTTTTTCTAAACGTACTATTGGGCTTCTTACTAAGCATCAAAAAGAGAAAGTCATTGCATCAGTGTTAGAGCCTCAAATAGGCTGTTTTATTCAGCATACCGATGCTTATGACACTGATCTTCTGGGAACATTTACGCAAGAAACCCCTCGCTATGGCAGTCAATTAGATGCGGCTCGTAAAAAGGCTGTTTTGGGTATGGAGCTATTAGGGTTAGATATTGGCATTGCAAATGAGGGTGTCTTTATAAATGATCCCTACGCTGGGATCATGCCTTGGAATAATGAGTTGCTTGTCCTCATTGATCACCAACATCAATTAGAAATCACCGGTTTTTCTGGAGCACCAGCACAAAACAATAACGCCTATCTAAGTCATTGGGAGGAACTTCAAAAGTTTGCTGACTCTGCACTGTTTCCTTCTCATTATTTAATTCTTAAACCAACAGATGAATACCACCCACAATCTAGAAAAGGCATTCAAGATCTTGCTAATCTGAGGGATGCTTTTGAGTGGGCAAAATCACTGTCCGAAAAAGGTATCGTTTATGTGGAAAACGACTTGCGTGCATTTGCAAACCCAAGCAGAATGGAAAATATACAGAAGGCTACGATCAATCTAGCCAATAAGATGGCTTCTTTATGTCCTCGATGCCACACACCTGGATTTTGGGTTAATGATATTCAGCGTGGGCTTCCCTGTAATGCCTGTGGATTACCCACCAATGAAGAGATTGCCAAAATTTGGGCTTGTTTGAAGTGCACCCATAAAGAGACCGAGGGCATGAAGGTCCTGAAATTTGCAGATCCCTCAAAATGCCATCACTGTAATCCTTGATGGAAATCAAAGTTCGTAGGCGAGTTAGATTTAACACTGCCCTAATCAGCTCTTGATCTCAGTTTCATCTAAAATTAGGGGCATTACTACAGCAATTAACTCCCAAAGGATGATGAATGAGTCTCATTGAGAAATTACAGTGGCGTTATGCTACAAAAAAGATGGATGCCAGCAAGGTGGTCCCAAAGGAGAAGCTTGAACAGATCTTAGATGCGATTCGATTATCGGCAAGCTCAAGCGGACTACAACCTTATGAAGTAATAGTGGTAAGTAATAAAGCCATACGGGAAAAAATCTGTACTATTGCCTCAAATCAATCTCAAATTATCGATTGTTCTTATGTATTGGTTTTTGCTGCTTGGGATACCTATACTGCACAGCGTATTAATGATGCATTTGATATGACTGAAGAAATTCGGAACCTTAAGAGTGAATCTGGAACTGCCTATCGCCAGAACTTACTCAAGAATTACCCCACAAGAGACCCTGAGGTCAATTTCACACATGCAGCTAAGCAGGCGTATATTGCGGTAGGAACCGCCCTGATCGCTGCCTCTTACCAACAAGTTGACTGCACTCCAATGGAAGGATTTGATCCAGTTGCACTTGATGACATTCTCAATCTCAAAGAAAGAGGTCTACGTAGTGTTGTCATCATGCCAATAGGCTACAGGAAGGCTGATGAGGACTGGCTTGTGAATTTGAAAAAAGTGCGAAGAAGTAAAGATCAATTTGTGATCAGGATTGAGTAAGATATTTCTAACTAGAGGGACTTGGCAATGCAGCTCGACTATTGAATCTAAAACTTTCATCATCGAGCTGCTTTATTACTCACTCTAACTGGATATTATTCTCTTTAATGACCCGAGCCCATTTAGCAGACTCTTGATTTAAAAATACCCCAAATTGAGCAGGAGAACTGGCAACAATCTCATTGCCCTGCTCCGCCATCCGTGTTTGCACGGCAGGACTTTTAAGGGCTTGCGCAAAAGCATTATTGATCTTATCGACAATCGGCGCAGGTGTTCCTGCTGGGACCAAAACCCCAACCCATGAACTCACATCAAAATTTGCGAGACCTTGCTCACTTGCTGTGGCAACCTGTTGCAAAGCAGGAGTCCGTTTTTTTCCAAGCACTGCTAAAGCTTTTAGATTTCCGCCCTTAATTTGAGGAACGGTAATGACTGCACCTAGAATCGTAATATCCGTCTCACCACCAATGGTTGCTGTCATTGCTGGACCACCCCCTTTATAAGGCACATGTGTCATATCTATGCCTAGATTGGTTTTTAGCAGTTCAGCTGCAAGATGCCCAGAACTTCCAGCGCCTCCACTAGAGAAATTAATCCCATTAGCCTTAGATTTTGATAAGTCAGTCAGCTCGCGCAAATTATTAGCTGGTAATTTATTGCCTGCAACTACCACTAAAGGAATTTTGACTAATTCGGTTACTGGCGCCAAGTCTTTAAATGAATCAAATGGTAAGTTTTTATAGACGTGGGGGTTAACAGCAAAGGTGTCGTACACCATCAAAATGGTATATCCATCTGGCGCTGACTTGGCCACAAAATTACTACCAATCGTGCCCCCAGCCCCCGGCTTACTTTCGATCACAATCGGTTGACCCAAAATTTCTTGTAGGCTAGGCGCTAACATCCGTGCCATCGTATCAACAGCACCCCCTGTTGCCAATGGATTAATAATCCGAATTGGCTTATTGGGATAAGAACTGATTTCTTTACTTTGTGCATTGACTAGACCGATCACACAAAATTGGATTAAACCAGCAACTACTACTTTTTGAAATAGATTATTCATATTAGTCCGCCTTTATATTGCCATCTTTAAC
>JABMMT010000120.1 GCA_013205155.1 Betaproteobacteria bacterium
GGATTGAAAAGTCAAAATACCTAGAAAAGTGAGCAGCAAAGAGCCTACCAGATGAAGTAATGCAGTTCCTATTGCCCATGTGAACTCTCCGCGCTGCATCAAACTCACTACCTCGGCAGAAAAGCTAGAAAAAGTAGTGAGACCACCTAAAAATCCGGTAATAACAAATAACTTCCACTCTGAGGATGCATTTGGATTACTACCAAAAAAAGCCACTGCGATTCCAACCAAATAAGCACCAACCAGATTTGCCAAAAGGGTACCCAATGGTATGACGGATCCAGCGCTCACAGTTAATACGTTAAAGCCGGCACGTAATAAAGCGCCGATGCCCGCTCCAAAAAATATTGCTAAAAAAGATAGGCCCATTTTGCGCGCTTTATTGAATTGAAAAACTCAGCATACTAATGGAACTCATCTCTATGCCATCAGCAAAAATCTGAGCATGCTCTCCATCTTCCTGCAGTGCTAATGTATAGAGCGCTGGCCAATAATGCTCTGCGGTTGGAATCGATAAATGCGCAGCATCGCCATAATCTTCCCAATCAATCAAAGATTCATGATGATCGGCACGTATTTCAGAAATAAAAAATTGACTGAAATCTTTTGCCCAAATCAATGGCTCCGCATTGTCATGCCAGTCAATGGTACGCAAGTTATGCACGACATTGCCACTCGATAATATTAAAATATTTTCATCCCGCAAGGGGCGAAGTTTCTTGGCTAAGTCGTAATGCCCCCGCGCAGACATCGACCCATCTAAACTGAGTTGAACTATCGGTACATCAGCATTGGGATACATATACCTCAGAACAGACCAAGCTCCATGATCAATGCCCCACTCATTTTCCTCAAGCACTACTGGAACATTTAAGAGCTCTTTTACTCGGTCAGCGAGTGCAGGAGATCCAGGGGCTGGATACTCAATATCAAACAGCTCTTGTGGGAACCCACCAAAATCATGAATTGTTTTAGGCTTTGGCATCGCGGTAACCCAAACTCCTCGGGTTACCCAATGCGCTGATACCACTAAAACAGCATCTGGGCGTTTTAGTGATTTGCCTAGTGAAGCCCAAGCCTGTGTATATCGATTCGGCTTTAAAGCATACATTGGACTACCATGGCCAGCAAATACAGCAGGTTGGCGATGGCTAGTCATTCAAAAGAATTAACCGAATACGTAACCAGTATGAGCTGCGACTAATGCAAACAAAATTGCCAAGCTTGTCGCTACGGCTAACATGACGATCAAAGTAATAATCTTTTTGTTAACTTGTTCTTTAGGCTCGTTGTGCCATTCGTTCATGCTGAATCCTCGGTATACGCATTAATCAATAATGTAATTATCCACTATCGACCTCGCCCAGCCTTACGCATCATGCCTTTTCCACCGCCAAAACCTGCCTGAGGCCTTCCTGCTGGGCCGGATGGCCCCTTAGGGGCGGGTGGACGTGGTGCTGGCTTAGCAATTACGGGCTTAACCGGGTTCTTGGGGTCGGGTTTTTTATCGTCAGTCACTTTTCACTCCTATAGCTATCATATTGCCATGATTACTGACTATTCTATCCAAGCCATTGCAATTAACGCGATTCCCTTAATTTTTGCCATTACTATCCATGAGGCAGCCCATGGCTATGCGGCACGAAGATTTGGCGACAACACCGCCTATCTGCTTGGTCGAGTGACTTTAAACCCTGTCAAGCATATTGATCCGGTAGGCACCATTCTGATCCCTTTAGCGCTATTACTGACCGGATCCCCATTCTTGGTGGGGTATGCCAAACCAGTGCCGGTTAACTTTGGACGCCTCAGAAACCCCAGAATTGATTCAATCTGGGTTGCATTAGCAGGGCCAGGCTCCAATTTCTTCCAAGCCATCATTTGGGCAATATTGCTGATCTTTCTTCTCGGATTTGGGATCGATGAAAAGTTCTTTGTCGAGATGGCACAGGCTGGCATGAGATGGAATCTGGTTTTGCTCGTATTTAATTTATTTCCTTTGCCGCCGCTAGACGGGGGACGAATACTATCCAGCCTACTGCCAGCCCGACAGTCCATCGCCCTAGGAAAACTTGAACCTTGGGGCTTTTTTATTGTTCTTGCCCTGGTATTTACCGGCATTATCGGCAGTCTATGGATGGAGCCACTCATCGCATTTTTTAAGTGGCTTCTTTATCTCATTACGCTACCC
>JABMMT010000121.1 GCA_013205155.1 Betaproteobacteria bacterium
AGTCTTCATCAACACCATAGTAGGGGGTTAGATCAAAGCCACCCCCAAACCACCAGATCGGCTCCTTATTTTTTGCTTGCGCAATGAAGCAGCGCACATTCATATGGGTAGTGGGTACTTTAGGGTTATGTGGATGAAAGACTAGTGATACTCCTAGGGCCTCAAAGTTGCGACCAGCCAGCTCTGGTCGGTGGTGAGAAGCAGAAGGCGGCATTTGAGCGCCACGTACATGGGAGAAGCCCACACCGCCTTTTTCTAAAATATTGCCAGCAGTCAATGTGCACGTGCGACCATATCCCTTGAGTTTGCTGTCCACTGGTTTATGCCATTCATCAGGGATAAAGGCCCCACCATCAAGCGCGCTCATGGCATTAGTGATGCGATCTTGTAAGCCTAAAAAATAGTCCTTCAGGGTTGTGATATCGATTTGAGTCTGTTGATCTGTCAAGTTAATTTAACCTTTGAGTGAGAGCTTTGATTATTTAATCGCGCGATAGCCAATATCTTTACGATATTGCATGCCGTCAAACTTTATTTTCTCGATAGCTTCATAAGCCTTTTGTTGTGCGCCCCTTACTGTATCGGATAGGCCCACCACACACATCACACGACCGCCAGAAGTCACTAATTTTCCATCCAGCAATTTAGTGCCTGCATGAAAGGTGATCTGATCTTCATTGTCTAGCGGAACTCCACTAATGACATCACCATTGCGTGGCGTATCTGGGTAGTGATGTGCTGCGAGAACAACACCTAAGGCAGTGCGACGATCCCATTCCAAATCTATTTCATTGAGTTTGCCATCTACTGCATGATCTAAAGCATTGACCAAGTCACTGCGTAGGCGCACCATGATGGGCTGAGTTTCTGGATCACCCATCCGACAGTTGAATTCGAGAGTCTTGATTTTGCCATCAGGGGTAATCATCAGGCCTGCGTATAAGAATCCAGTATAGGGAATGCCATCAGACTCCATGCCCTTAACAGTAGGCATGATCACTTCACGTAAAGCGCGCGCATGAATTTCTGGAGTGACGACAGGGGCGGGGGAGTAGGCACCCATACCACCTGTATTCGGTCCTTGATCGGCATCTAATAAACGTTTGTGATCTTGACTGGTAGCTAAAGCAAGAACATTTTTACCATCAACAAGCACGATGAAGCTAGCCTCTTCACCGGTTAAGAATTCTTCGATGACGACTCGCGCACCAGCATTACCCAATTTATTATCGGCCAGCATCATATCAACAGCGGCATGAGCTTCTTCTAGGCTCATCGCGACTACAACACCTTTACCAGCAGCTAAGCCATCAGCCTTAACCACAATCGGTACACCATGAATATCAATATAGGCATGCGCCTCAAGCGCCTTAGAAAAGGTTTGATAGTTGGCAGTTGGAATACCATGACGTTTCATAAAGGCTTTAGAAAAATCTTTGGAGGATTCTAGTTGTGCCGCCAATTGTGTTGGCCCAAAGATGCGCAGATCATTATTTCGAAAGACATCCACGATGCCTGCAGCTAATGGTGCTTCAGGCCCTACAACAGTCAAGTGAATTTTTTCTCGTTTAGCAAAATCAACTAGCTCTTGTAAGTCAGTGATGGGAAGGTTTTCAATGCCCGCTGTAGATTGTTTGGCTGTAGCAGTCCCGCCATTACCCGGGGCCACAAATACAGTTTGTACTTGAGGAGATTGGGCAAGCTTCCAGGCAAGAGCGTGTTCTCGTCCGCCAGATCCAATCAGTAGAATTTTCATAATTGAGCGGCTGATGAAGGATTAAAGGGTAGCATTCGTAAAGACTTCTTGAACGTCATCTAAGTTTTCTAGGGCGTCTAATAATTTTTGCATACTCTCTGCTTGATCGCCTTCTAGAGTAATTTCAGTTTCAGGACGCATCGCTACTGTAGCAAGTTCAGCCTTCAGCCCGGATTTAGCAATCGCATCTTGTACATTACTGAAATCAGGAACGGGGGTTAATACTTCTAATGAGCCGTCATCATGGGTAATCACATCATCAGCGCCCGCATCCAAGGAGACTTCCATTAGTTGGTTTTCATTTGTACCGGGAGCAAATAGCATTTGCCCGCAGTGCTTGAATAAGAAAGCAACTGAACCCTCAGTACCCATGTTGCCACCATTTTTATTAAAGGCATGGCGCACTTCAGCGACAGTACGAGTTCGGTTATCAGTTAAACAATCCACAATGATTGCTGCACCATTAATACCATAACCCTCGTAACGAATTTCTTCGTAGTTAACACCTTCAAGTGATCCTGTGCCGCGCTGAATTGCTCTTTGCACATTATCATTAGGCATGTTGGAATCTTTGGCTTTATCAACCGCTAAACGTAAACGTGGGTTGGTAGTGAGATCACCACCACCCAATTTGGCAGCAACAGTAATTTCTTTAATGAGTTTGGTCCAAATCTTGCCGCGTTTTTCGTCTTGACGACCTTTGCGGTGCTGAATATTGGCCCATTTTGAGTGGCCGGCCATGCGGGTAAGTCCTTTTAATAATTTGGCTAGAAGACCTCATTTTAAGGGGTTCTAGGGCAAAGGTAGCAGATTACTACCCAATTTTTGTTACACTCTTATGTCTTAGCAGTACAAAGTAAGAAAGTTAGCAGAATTTCCACTGCAAACACCTGCCTCGGTGATGGAATTGGTAGACGTGCCGGACTCAAAATCCGGTGCCGCAAGGCGTGGCGGTTCGAGTCCGCCCCGAGGCACCACAGATGGTTCTTTCAATGCCAACTGTTTCCCAAAAGACATATAAGAAACAAGGCTTTCAAGCCAATTTAGGCATCTATAGCCATCTATTGAAAATGTGAGTAACATTCTCATTGTGTGAGTAAGACTGTGAGTAGCAATCAATCTTAATGATTCCTTATGCACAGCCACTTAATTTGGGATGAATTTGAAACTTACCGGTGCATTTATCAAGGGCATAAAGCCCCAGTCAAAGACCAAAAGTTACCCTGATGGTCATGGCTTAGTTTTACTTGTCAATCCACAGGGTTCAATGGGCTGGCGATACCGCTATAGATTCGCTGGTAAAGCCAAAATGCTTTCATTTGGCACTTATCCTGAAGTTAGCCTAAAAAGGGCTAGGGAGAAGTTGGCTACTGCTAGAAAGCAGATAGATGAAGGTAAAGACCCATCAATTGTCCGTAAGCAAGAAAATACCCAAAACAATAATGACTTTAAGTCGGTTGCATTAAGGTGGCATAAAGCATGGGCAGTTGGCAAAGATGAGAAACATGCAGCTAAAGTTTTGAGAAGGCTTGAACTCAATGTCTTTCCTGAAATTGGTTCAATGCCAATTCATACCATCACTGCCCCATTGCTTATCAAGATGGCGCAGAAGGTGGTTAAAAGAGGTGCCATTGATATTGCCAAGCGTGCCTACTCAACATCAGGGCAAGTCTTTAGGTATGCAATTGTGGAAGGCTTATGCGATAGAAATCCAGCAAATGACATTAGTCTTGCAGATGCCCATATTG
>JABMMT010000122.1 GCA_013205155.1 Betaproteobacteria bacterium
ACCGAAGACCATCATGGTTTTATCCATGTAGAAGAGTTCGTTATCAAGGCCAGCATAACCAGCGGCCATTGAGCGCTTGTTCACAATAATCGTTTTTGCTTTGAATGCTTCCAAGATAGGCATACCAAAGATGGGGCTACCAGGTGTGCGTGCTGCTGGGTTCACCACGTCGTTTGCACCAAGCACCAAGACCACATCAGCCTGTCCAAAATCACTATTGATATCTTCCATCTCAAATACTTGGTCGTATGGCACTTCTGCTTCGGCCAAGAGTACGTTCATATGGCCAGGCATACGTCCAGCTACTGGGTGGATCGCGTATTTCACAGTCACACCATGGTGAGTGAGCTTCTCAGTGAGTTCTTTTAAGGAATGCTGTGCACGAGCCACTGCTAAACCATAACCAGGAACGATGATGACAGTGTCAGCATTTTCCATCAGGAATGCAGCATCTTCAGGAGAGCCAGTCTTGTAGTTCTTTGGGCTGCCATCATCGCCACCACCAGCAACAGCTTCAGCACCGAAGCCACCAAGGAGTACGGCAAGGATGGAGCGGTTCATCGCCTTACACATAATGTAAGACAGAATCGCACCAGAAGAACCAACACATGCACCAGCAATAATCAACACAGGGTTATTTAAAGTAAAGCCAATACCGGCAGCTGCCCAACCAGAGTAACTATTGAGCATTGAGACAACCACTGGCATGTCTGCGCCACCAATCGGGATGATTAAGGTCACACCCAATATCAAAGCAATGCCACACATGACTAAGAATGCGGCATGGCTGTCGCCCATGTAATAAACAACACCAGCACCCACCATACCAATTGCTAGAACTAAGTTCAGTAAATGTTGACCAGCGAAAGTCACTGGTTTGCCACTCACTTTGCCAGACAATTTACCGAAGGCAATGACAGAAGCAGTAAAGGTAATAGCGCCAATGAAAGCGCCAATAAAGAGTTCAATCTTTTGCGCGCCATTATGGTCTTGTGCTGGATTGATGACCGCTGCAATCGCAATTAAGACGGCAGATAGACCCACAAAGGAATGCATCAAAGCAACCAGCTCAGGCATCTTAGTCATCTGGACGCGCTTAGCAGCAATGATGCCGATAATGGCACCACCAACAATCGCCACGCCAATTAAAGAAATCACTGGCTTGAAACCGGGAATGAAGAAGGTAGTAATAACGGCCAGGAGCATACCAATCATGCCGAAGGTATTGCCTTGGCGTGAAGTGGTTGGCGATGACAAGCCACGCAGTGCCAGAATAAATAGCACTGAGGAAATGAGGTAAGAAATGGCGGTGATATTTGACATTATTTTGGTCTCTATATAGATCGTGTTCTAGTTTTATTTAGTTCCAGTTGCATCAGATTTAGGAGCTTTTTTCTTGAACATTTCTAGCATGCGACGGGTGACCATAAAGCCACCAAAAATATTGATAGATGCGAGGAAAACAGCAACTGCACCAATCATGCTAGTGAGCGTGATTTCATCTCCGCCGATCACTTCGGTTTGCAATAAAGCACCCACAATAATGATTCCAGAAATGGCATTAGTAACAGCCATCAAGGGAGTATGTAGTGCTGGAGTAACGTTCCAAACAACGTGATAACCAACAAATATGGCTAACACGAAAACAGTGATGTTTTGGACTGTGAGGATGCTTTGAAAGGCAGCGAGATCCATAATATTTCCTTAGAATTTTTACTATTAGTTTTTGCGGATGGCTTGACCATCACGGCACATTAAGCAGGCGGTCACGATATCGTCATCCGTTGGGATCACTAACTTCGCATCTTTATCTACAATCAGCTTCAGAAAGTCAAGTAAGTTGCGTGAGTAAAGCGCTGAAGCATCTGCAGCAACCATGCTTGGTAAATTGGTATAGCCGACAATCTTCACACCATTCACATTCACAATCTTGTCTGCTTGAGTCAGCGGACAATTACCAGATCCGTTATCACCTTTGCCAGCGGCTAAGTCGATCACTACTGATCCAGCTTTCATATTGGTAACAGTGTCGCTGTGCAGCAGTACTGGAGGTTTGCGACCTGGAATCAATGCGGTAGTAATCACGATGTCAGCTTGTTGAGCGCGCTCTGCCACTAGAGCAGCTTGACGCTTCATCCAGCTTTCTGGCATAGGCCTTGCATAACCACCTACACCTTTTGCGATTTCACGCTCTTCATCTGTTTCATAAGGTACATCAACAAACTTAGCACCCAATGATTCAATTTGTTCTTTAGCAGCAGGGCGGACGTCAGATGCTTCAATCACTGCACCAAGACGTTTTGCTGTTGCAATTGCTTGAAGACCTGCAACACCAGTACCCAAAATTAATATACGCGCTGCCTTAACAGTGCCAGCAGCAGTCATGAGCATTGGCATGAAGCGTTGGTATTCATTGGCGGCAACCAGGACTGCTTTATAACCAGCAATGTTAGCTTGTGATGAGAGTACATCCATACTTTGTGCACGAGTAGTGCGGGGCGCAGCCTCTAATGAGAATGCTGTTACACCTTGTGCGGCCATTGCAGTGATGTTGTCATTGTCAAATGGGTCGAGCATACCCAACAGCACACTACCCGCTTTCATTTGCTTGAGTTCACTCACTTCTGGCGCCCGAACTTTAAGTACCAGTTCTGCACCAAAGGCATCTGCCACACTGCCAATCGAAGCGCCAACTGCTTCATATGCAGAGTCAGGTTGACTAGCATGTAATCCAGCATCTTGTTGAATGACGACGGTATGACCTTGACCAATCAGTTTTTTAACGGTTTCTGGTGTTGCGGCTACTCGAGTTTCCCCGGGCCTTGTTTCCAGTGGCACTCCTATGCGCATGGCATGTCTCCAAAAGCAAAATTTTTAAAAGATCTATTTTATAGATAAACAGGGTAGGTTATACCTACTTAGTTAGCTCCCAGGTTTGCCGGCTTGGTTTTTGCCTATATTCCTGCGAAATCGGGTTGAGACTTCTACAATAGGGGAGCTTCCAATTTATAAAGTATTCTCGCATTTTTTTGATGAGCCAGCCTAATTCTTCCTCAATTCCGCCCATAAAGCCTAACAAAGTCGTCATTGGCATGTCTGGAGGGGTAGATTCGTCAGTTGCCGCCTGGATGCTAAAAGAGCAGGGCTATGAGGTCATTGGCCTGTTTATGAAGAATTGGGAAGATGACGATAACGATGAATATTGTTCAGCACGCCAGGACTGGCTTGACGTGGTCTCGGTTGCCGACTTGATTGGCATCGATGTTGAAGCAGTCAATTTTGCAGCTGAGTATCGCGAAAGGGTCTTTGCGGACTTTTTACATGAATACGCTGCAGGGAGAACTCCTAATCCCGACGTGCTATGTAATGCCGAAATTAAATTTAAAGCCTTTTTAGACCATGCTATGAGTTTGGGTGCCGATGCCATTGCTACTGGCCATTACGCAAGAGTGCGACATCAGGCAGGTAAAGTGGAGCTGTTAAAAGCTATAGACGCTAGTAAAGATCAAAGTTATTTTTTACATCGCCTCACTCAAGCTCAACTATCTAAGGTTTTATTTCCTCTAGGGGAAATACCCAAAACAGAAGTACGCAAAATAGCAGCAAAAATTGCACTTCCTAACGCTCGTAAAAAAGATTCCACTGGAATTTGTTTTATTGGCGAACGCCCTTTCCGTGAATTTTTAAATCGCTACCTACCTACTACACCTGGCCCAATTAAAACGCCAGAAGGTAAGATTGTTGGCGAACATATGGGTTTAGCTTTCTTTACTTTGGGTCAACGTAAGGGCATTGGTCTTGGTGGCAGTCAAGACGGCAATGGGGACGCTTGGTATGTAGCACGCAAGGATATTACTAATAACATTTTGTATGTAGCCCAGGGCCATGAACACCCATGGTTACTGGCTAACAAGCTAGAGGCGATTGATGCAAGCTGGGTTGCTGGCAGTACACCTGCATCAGGAAAGTACTCTGCCAAGACACGTTATCGTCAGGCAGATTCTGCTTGTGACATTATCGCTGGCAAAGAAGGTCCCATGAGTTTTGAGTTGAGCTTTTCAGAAACGCAATGGGCAGTAACACCTGGACAGTCTGCCGTTTTATATGACGGCGATATTTGTTTGGGCGGCGGAATTATTTCCGCCTAAACATTACGCTGCCGGTGGCGCAGTCTCAATAAATGAAGTTTTAAGCATCAGTTTTTGATAGAGGCGATCAAGATTGGGGTATTGCTTTTGCCATTGGACATCTGGATAGCGGAATAGCAAATATCCGACTGCACAACCGACTGCGATATCTGCCAATGTCATTTGATTGCCATGACACCATGCACTCTCACCAAGCTGTTCTGACATTTGGCGCAAAGCTGTTTCAATCTTGCCCATTTGACGATCGACCCAGGCTGGGCTTTGTTGTTCTGCTGGACGTAAGGTGAGCTCTAAGCGGGCCAAAATACCGGCATCCATGATCCCATCGGATAGGGCCTCCCAGGTCTTAACAGAGGCACGATCGCGCGTGTCGATTGGGATCAGCTTGCTAACAGGACTTAAGCCATCAGCGTATTCGGCTATCACCCTAGAGTCATAGATCACTCCGCCATCATCTAAAACAAGGCAGGGAACCTTGCCTAAAGGGTTGTTTTGGGTGATTTTGGTGTCAGGAGCCCAAACGTTCTCGAGAACGTGGTCAACATCTACCTTTTTTTCAAAGAAAACAATACGTACTTTACGTACGTAGGGGCTGGTAAGGGATCCGATTAGTTTCATAGGGCACAGTATAGCGATCCTAGGAAAGCTTGGCAGAACGCATTAAAATCAGGTTTTATAGATACATTCAGTGCAAAGGCAATTTCTGTGAGTCAGCCTCTTTCTACCCTTAATGCCCTTTCCCCATTAGATGGCCGTTACGCCGGAAAATTAGACGCGCTCCGCCCTTGGCTTTCTGAGTCCGCTTTTATGCGCCAACGCGTTTTTGTGGAAATTCATTGGCTTTTGGCTTTGGCTTCGGCTGGCCTACCGGATGTACCCAAAATCAATGCAGCCGATGAAAAATTCTTACTGTCTTTGCCAGAAAACTTTTCTGATGCTGATGCCCAGCGGATTAAGGACATTGAAGCAGTAACCAATCATGATGTGAAAGCAGTTGAGTACTTCCTAAAAGAAAAAGTCTCAGGCCGACCTGATCTATTAAAAGCCAGTGAGTTCATTCACTTTGCCTGCACTTCTGAAGACATTAATAACACCTCGCATGGTTTGATGTTGCGCGGTGCTCGCGATGAAGTGTTATTGCCACAGTTAAACAAGATTCTGTCAGTGCTGACCGATTTGGCCATCGAGCATGCAAAAGTACCTTTGCTATCGCGTACTCATGGTCAACCTGCCTCGCCAACTACTCTTGGCAAAGAAATTGCTAATTTTGCTAAAAGACTAGAGCGAGCCATTGATGCGATTGCTGCTGTTCCCTTGCTTGGCAAGATGAATGGTGCGGTAGGTAACTACAACGCCCATATTGCTGCATATCCTGACTTTGATTGGGAGAACTTTTCTAAAGGAGTGGTGGAGAAGCGCTTAGGCTTAACTTTTAATCCCTACACCATTCAAATTGAGCCTCATGATGGCATGGCGCAATTATTTGATGCCATTGCACGTGCTAATACGATCCTGCTAGATATGGATCGTGATTTCTGGGCTTACATTTCTGTTGGCTACTTTAAGCAGCGTACTAAAGCGGGCGAAATTGGCTCTTCAACGATGCCGCATAAAGTCAATCCGATTGACTTTGAAAACTCTGAGGGCAATTTGGGTGTGGCCAATGCCTTGCTTCGTCACCTGGCAGAAAAATTGCCGATCTCCCGCTGGCAGCGTGACCTGACTGACTCTACAGTATTGCGTAATTTAGGCCCAGCATTTGGCCATAGTGTTTTAGCTTATGACAGCGCCCTACGTGGTCTCACTAAGTTGGAAGTCAATCATGCTGCTATTGCTGCTGACCTGGATTCATGTTGGGAGGTATTGGCAGAGCCAGTTCAAACCGTCATGCGCCGTTATGGCATTGAGAATCCATATGAGCAATTAAAAGAGCTCACTCGCGGAAAAGGGATTAATCAACTCGATCTGCAAAACTTTATTCGAGGATTAAAGATTCCTGAGGATGCTAAAGCCCGCTTGCTCGAGATGACTCCCTCATCATATTTAGGTAAGGCGGTCGAACTGACCGAACGTCTGAAAAAGTGAGCCTTACTCCCGCTTCAGAATACGGAGCGCGTCCTCGGATCTGGTTTGCTGTTTATCAATTGCTATGGCATCTTTTGTTACCACTAGCATTTGTGCGCCTTGCTTGGCGCTCGCGTCATGCCTTTGCTTATTTGCACCACATTCCTGAGCGCTTAGGTTTTGGCTATCAAAAACCGATTACTCAAAATGTTATCTGGATTCATGCAGTGTCGGTGGGCGAGACACGTGCCGCACAGCCTTTGATTGAAGCCTATCTTGCGAGGGGCGAATCCATTTTATTGACGCACATGACACTTAATGGTCGCCGTACTGGCAAGCAATTATTTGCTGGGGCAATTGCAGCGGGGCAGATTCGTCAGGTGTACTTGCCTTATGACCTGTGTTGGTCAGTTGAAGCTTTCTTGAATACTTTTAAGCCTAAGTTGGGCCTCTTCATGGAAACAGAAGCTTGGCCAACAGTCGTCTTTTGCTGTGCTGATAAAGGCTTACCCTTATTCCTAGTGAACGCACGTTTATCAGAGAGAAGCGCGCGTCGGGTAAATCAATTCGGTAAGGCAGGGCGGGCATTATTTCAAGCCTTTGCTGGTATTTTGGCTCAGACAGAATTTGATGCACAGCGCTATCGTAGCCTAGGAGTGCAAAATATTGAGGTCGTGGGCAACTTGAAGTTTGATGTTCCACTCGAGGCGCATTTAGTAAAACAAGGCAAAGACTGGCAAGAAGCTCTCCATACAAAACATCGTCTAATGGTTTGTGCAGCTAGCACGCGTGATGGTGAAGAGGCCCTTATTCTCAAGGCATGGAAAGATCTATTACTGAATCATGTATTTGAGGTACAGCCTTTATTGTGCTTAGTGCCACGACATCCCGAGCGCTTTTCAGAAGTGGCAGAACAGATTGATGCGGTTGGCTTGAAGTTCCGTAGACGCACTGAATGGCAAGGCATTCCTAAAGACAGCGCAGATTTGGATGTGGTCTTAGGGGATTCCATGGGGGAGATGCCGATGTACTACAGCGCATCTGATCTAGTGGTGATGGGCGGTAGTCTCTTGCGCTTTGGAGGTCAGAATCTGATTGAGGCTTGCGCTGCTAGTTGCCCTGTTTTGTTGGGTGAGCATACCTATAACTTTCAACAAGCATCGATCGATGCTCTAGAGTCTGGCGCCGCCAAACGCATTGAAGGGGAATTGCTCTTAGGTGAGCCCATCGCATTAATGGAGGCCCTGAAATCCTTATTACTCAATCCTGCAGAGTTAAGTCAGATGGCTATTGCTGCTAAGACTTATTCGATTGAACATCAAGGTGCAACAAAAAGAATTCTTGCCGCCCTTGATCAACAAAACTTTTCTTTAAATTAAACGCGCGCCCCAAAGTTAGGATCATCGTTTCTAGTATTGTCATCAGGCTTTTTATCGCCCTTGACTAAATCTTCGCGCGTTACGCCTAACCACATGGCCAAGGCTGCAGCTACGAAGACTGAAGAGTAAATACCAAACAAAATACCGATGGTCAGCGCTAGGGCAAAGTAAAAGAGCGTTGGCCCACCAAAGATCAACATCGCTAAAACCATCATCTCCGTACTGCCATGGGTAATAACAGTCCGGCTAATGGTGCTAGTAATAGCGTTATCAATAATTTCACGAGTATTCATCTTGCGGTATTTACGGAAATTTTCACGAATACGGTCAAAGATCACGACTGACTCATTGACTGAGTAGCCCAGCACTGCCAAGGTAGCTGCCAGAACGGATAGTGAGAATTCCCATTGGAAGAAGGCAAAGAATCCAAGGATGATCACAATGTCGTGTAAGTTCGCAATGATGCCGGCTAAGGCAAATTTCCATTCGAAGCGGAATGAGAGATAAATCACGATACCGATGATGACAAAGATGAGGGCTTTGAGTCCATCAATTGCCAATTCCTGACCAACTTGAGGGCCTACGAACTCAACCCGCTGTAGCTTAGCGCCGGTAGTACTAGCATCAAGCGCTTGCATCACAGTGATGCTTTGATCGGCGGAGGAGATGATCTTACCTTCGGCATCCTTTTGTAAAGGCAGGCGAATCATGACATCACGTGAACTACCAAAGTTTTGAATTTGGGTATCTGTGTAACCTAATTTTTCTACCTTAGTTCTAATGGATTCCAGTGGCGCAGTTTGTGGGTAGCTCACCTCCATCACAGTACCACCAGTAAATTCGATGGAAAGATGCAAGCCGTTATGCCAGATAAAAAAAACTGCAAGTAAGAAAGTGATGAGAGAAATCGCATTGAGCACTAATGCATGGCGCATAAATGGAATATCTTTTTTAATTCTAAAAAATTCCATGGCTTATTTCTCCTGAGGGCGCCAAACTTGGCCAATAGCAAGTTTCTGAACCTTCTTATTTCTGCCATACCAAAGGTTGACAAGACCGCGAGAGAAGAAGACCGCTGAGAACATGGAGGTCAAGATACCAAGGCAGTGCACTACTGCAAAGCCCTTGATGGGTCCTGAGCCAAATGCAAGCAAGGCCAGACCGGCAATTAAGGTCGTGACGTTAGAGTCAAGAATCGTAGCCCAAGCTTTATCAAAGCCAACTGCGATTGCAGTTTGTGGGGCAGCACCATTACGTAACTCTTCCCGAATACGTTCATTAATCAATACGTTTGAGTCAATCGCCATACCGAGTGCTAAGGCCATTGCAGCAATACCTGGAAGTGTCAATGTTGCTTGTAGCATCGACAGAATAGAAATCAATAAGACTAAGTTCACTGCTAAAGCAATGACAGAGAAAAAGCCAAAGAGCAGGTAATAAGATGCCATGAAAATAGCAATCGCGGCAAATCCAATCAGTAAGGATTTAAACCCCTTCTCAATATTTTCAGCGCCTAGGCTAGGACCAATCGTCCGTTCTTCAATGATTTCCATTGGTGCTGCCAGTGAGCCAGCACGTAGGAGAAGCGCTAAGTCATTTGCGCTGGCAGTGGTAGGCTGACCCGTAATCTGAAATTTAGAGCCAAACTCGCTTTGAATAGTAGCAATGGTAAGCACTTCACCTTTGCCTTTTTCAAACAAAATCATTCCCATGGGCTTGCCAATATTCTCACGGGTGATTTCTTGCATGACCCGACCACCGGCAGCATCTAAAGAAATATTGACTGCCGGTCTTTGGTTTTGATCAAAGCCAGCACTAGCATCGGTAATGCGATCGCCACTGAAAATAACAGACTTCTTAAATACGCCTTGACGACTTTCACCAAAGCGAAATACATCCATTCCTGGGGGAGGTATTTCACCAATCGCGATTGTAGAAACGATTGGATCAGCAAGACGTGACTCTAGGGTTGCTGTGCGACCAATGATGTCTTTGGCACGCGCAGTATCTTGTACGCCTGGTAGCTGAACGATGATGCGCTCAGCGCCTTGTTGTTGAATGACCGGTTCTTTCACTGCTAATTCATTCACTCGCTTATTCAAGGTGACGATGTTTTGCTTAACGGCGTTGTCTTGAATCTCTTTCAAGGCAGTTGGCTTAAATTCACCCTGTAGTTTTGGTGAAGGACCTGCAGGCTTTACTTGCCAAATTAAGTCGGGCTGGCTAGTCACCAAGATAGTACGGGCTGCATCTGCATCAGCAGTGCTGCCAAAATTAATGGTGATGGATTCAGTTCCACGTTCAATACCCTGGTGGCGAATATTCTTATCACGCAACTGAGTACGAATATCGCCTGCTAAAGAAGTGACTTTCTTTTGTACTGCGCCCTTCATATCCACTTGCAGTAAGAAGTAAACGCCGCCACGTAGGTCAAGACCTAAGGGCATAGGCAGGGCATTAATTGCATTTAACCAACCTGGAGTATTTGATAGGAGATTGAGTGCAACGGTGAAATTTGGATCGTTTTGATCGATATTCAGTTTTTGCTGCAAGAGATCGCGCGCGCGCAGTTGAATATCAGTATTGTTAAAACGAATCTTGATAGAGCCGATGTTTGCTACAGCCTCGTAAAAGATCCCAGTGTTGGCAATATCTGCTTCGGCCAGGATTTTTTCAACGCGAGACTGTGTCGCCAAATCAACCTTGGTGGTTGGTTTGGCAGACGAGACTTGAACTGCTGGGGCCTCTCCAAAGAAATTCGGTATTGAATATAGCCCGCCGATGAGCAAAGCAACGGCGATGACTAAATATTTCCAGAGAGGGTAGCGATTCATATTGAAATACTTTTCAATAAAATGATTAAGCGGATTTCAATGTGCCTTTAGGCAATACAGTTGTGATCGCGCCTTTTTGCATTTGTACTTCTGTGCCTGAGGCAATTTCAACAGTGACTAGTGCATCTTTCAATGAAGTGACCTTGCCCATGATTCCGCCAACTGTCACTACTTCATCACCAACTGCCAATGCTTCGAGCATTGCTTTGGTTTCTTTTTGACGTTTCATTTGCGGGCGAATCATGATGAAGTACAAAACTGCAAACATCAAAACGAGGGGAAGGAAGCTCATTAAGCCACCAGAATCTGAAGCCGCAGCAGGGGCCTGAGCAAAAGCGTTACTAATCCACATATAAAACCTCCGTTAAAGACTATTTGGAAACTGATTTAGTTATAGGCTTTAAAGCAAAGCCGTAAACTCGCAATTCTAAACTGTGTGGCATTTTGGAGGCGATTTGGCGGGGCTTAGCCCTTTTTAGGGCTATTAATCCTGCCCAGGGGCTACGCCACGCTGACGGTTGGAGTGGAATTCCTCACGGTAGGCGCTAAAGCGATCCTTGCTTAAAGCCTCTCTCACCTCAGTCATCAACTGTAGGTAATAGGATAGGTTATGGATGGTATTGAGCTGTGAACCTAGAATTTCATTAGCCTTTTGGAGGTGATTTAAATAGGATCTCGTGAAATTTTGGCAGGTGTAGCAGCCACAGCTTGGGTCGACCGGACGATCATCGTCTTTATAGCCTGAATTTCGCAGTTTTAAGTCGCCAAAACGGGTAAATAGCCAGCCGTTTCGTGCATTACGGGTGGGCATAACACAGTCAAACATATCAATTCCTAGGCTCACGCCCAAAATAAGGTCCTCAGGCGTACCTACTCCCATGAGGTAATGGGGCATATGTTCGGGAAGCTTGGGCGCTGTGAAATTCAGAATTCGCTCAAATTCTGGTTTGGGCTCACCTACAGACAAACCGCCAATCGCAATGCCATCAAAGCCTTGTTGACTAACTGCCTCTAATGAAAATTCACGGAGATTTTCAAACATACCGCCTTGAACAATGCCAAAGAGACCATTACCAGTATTGAGTTCTCGAAAGCGTTTG
>JABMMT010000123.1 GCA_013205155.1 Betaproteobacteria bacterium
ATGGATAAGTTAGGCGGAGTGTTCTCGCACGAGTAAGCGACATACACGTCGACCAGGGAATTGCAACATAGCGCTCCACCTCTTTTCAGACAGGGCATTCCGGCCTTACTTAAACTGATTGTCTGTCTATCGATCAGCATTGCACTAATGCTGATCGATTTTCGCTTCAAAGCTCTTGATCCAATTCGCAATAATGTAAATTGGATTTTGCGCCCTCTTGAATACGTCATGATGATGCCGCGTAGCCTTTATGAAGCAAGCTCAGAATATTTCACTACACGTGGAACACTGGATAATGAAAACCAAACCTTAAAAGTTCGGCAAGCTGAACTCTCTTTACTTGCAAATCAATCTGAATTTTTGATGGTGGAAAACCAAAATTTGCGAGAGCTAATGTCCTTGCAAAAACAAGTTCCCTTTAAAACACTGCCTGTTGAAATTCTGTTTAATCCAAGTAATCCAATCTCACAACGTATTGTGATTAATCGTGGCAGCGAAGAAGGGCTGAAGCTTGGCAACCCGATTGCTAATGACGCTGGCATTTTGGGGCAGGTAGTTCGTCTTTATGACCATTCGGCTGAAGTGTCACTATTGGAAGATCGCGATTTCGCTGTACCAGTCCAAGTGGCCCGTAATGGCTTAAGAGCAGCTGTTTTCGGGTCTGGAAGAGGCAATCCACTGGAATTGCGTTACTTACCCGTTGCGAGCGATTTAGAAGTAGGTGATATTTTGCTGACCTCAGGTATCGATGGCGTATACCCACCCGGTTTTGCAGTTGCGGTTATCAGCAAAATAGAACGCAATTTCGACAAGAACTCGTCCAACGTATTTTGCACACCGATTGCTCCAGTGAATCGTTATCGTCAAGCCTTGGCTTTTTTGTATGACCCCAAAATAGATGCTAAAGCTCCTAGTGAGACGAATAAAGCGGGCGCTTCTTCAACAAATACTCCAGGTCGTCGGCAAACTCGTGCGCGAGGAATGCAATGATTGATCTTGAGAGCGGCTACATTCTGCGTCCGGTTAATCCGCTATTTATCTATTTCAGTTTATTTTGTGCGCTTTTACTCAATCTGCTTCCTATTGGAAACTATGGTTGGGTGCCTGACTGGCTAATTCTCTGCATTGTGTTTTGGAATATCCAACAACATCGCTACGTGAATGTTTTCACAGCATTTATTCTTGGATTGATGATAGATGTACACAATTCAGACTTGCTTGGGCTGCATGCTTTTTGTTATTCACTAGTCGCTTACGTTGCCGTTTCGTGGCACAGAAGAATCGTAGCGCTGACAGTATTTGCACAAGCTTTACATCTTCTTCCCATTTTTTTATTAGTTTCTTTATTTCCAGTCATAGTGCATTGGATACTCAGTGGAAGCCTTTACTGGTGGGGCTTGACAGCCGTCATACAGGCTTTGATTGAGGCACTGCTGTGGCCATTAGCCAATCGCATTTTGCTAGCACCCCAGCGACGTCCTAGAGATATTGACCATAATCGGCCACTCTAAGAAGCAGAATGGTTTCTTTTAAAAAATCTAATCTCAGCTCATTTCAAGAGCGCATTCATATTGCGACTTTATTTGTCACGTTTTGTTTTTTACTGTTAGTTGCTCGTTTAGCATGGCTGCAGTTGGTAAGTCACAACAAATATCACTTGCTTGCTGAGAGTAACCGTATTGCCTTAGTGCCTGCGCCAGCAAATCGTGGACTCATCATTGATCGCAATGGTATTGTGATCGGTAGAAATTATTCTGCACTGACCCTCGATGTGAATGCTGGGGAGGTAAAGGGGAACGTAGATCAGTTAATTGATGATCTTTCTCAAATTGTGCTGATATCTCCTCGGGACAGACGTAACTTCAAGAGATCTCTGGAAGATTCCCGAAATATGGGGACTTTTCCCTTGCGATCCATGCTAACCGAAGCAGAAACGGCCCGATTTATGGCCAATCGCTACCGCTTCCCGGGGGTAGAAATCCGCGCCAGGAGCTTTAGAGAATATCCCTATAACGATCTCGCCTCACATCTTCTGGGGTACATTGGCCGCGTTTCGCAAAGAGATAAAGAGCGAATGCAAACTGAAATTGAAGGGGCTAAGGCGGATGATCCTGATGCATTGCAAACGTCTTTTCTTTCTGGCATTCAATACGTTGGAAAAATTGGTTTGGAGCAAAGTTATGAAACTGTCTTAAGGGGTGTACCTGGATATGATCAAGTAGAAATTACTGCTGGCGGAAAGCCGGTGCGTACTTTGGCTAGTTCACCCTCAGTACCAGGCAAAAACGTTATCCTCTCGGTTGACATCAAATTACAATATTTAGTTGAGAAGTTATATGGAAACTATCGTGGTGCATTTGTTGCCATTGAACCAGAAACCGGTGACGTACTCGCATTTGTTTCTAAACCCAATTTCAATCCCAATGATTTTGTAGAAGGCATTGATTCCGTGACATGGAAAGAATTAAACGATTCTCCGCAAAAACCTTTATATAACCGTCCACTCAAAGGAATCTATCCTCCTGGCTCGACTTATAAACCCTTTATGGCCTTGGGGGCTCTAGAAAATAAGAAGCGTACGCCATCACAAAGTATTTCTGATCCCGGGTATTTTGTTTTTGGTAACCACACTTTTCGAGATGATAAAAAAGGTGGTCATGGCGTTGTTGATATGCAAAAGTCTATCGTTGAGTCTTGCGATACCTACTATTACCTATTGGCTAGAGATATGGGCGTAAACATGATGCATGACTTCATGAAGCCCTTAGGCTTTGGCCAAATCACTGGCATCGACCTAAATGGTGAAGCTAAAGGAGTACTCCCATCAACAGAATGGAAGAAAAATACCTTCAAAAAGCCAGAACAACAAAAATGGTACGAAGGCGAAACAATTTCTTTAGGCATTGGTCAAGGCTATAACTCTTTTACTATTTTGCAATTAGCCCACGCTATGGCAAACGTTGTTAATAATGGCATTGTCATGAAGCCCCATCTCGTCAAAGCGGTCGAAGACCCATTCACACGCAAAAGAACTTTAACTACACCAAAAGAAAGTTATCGCATTAACTTTAATCAAGAGAATATTGAGGTAATCAAAAAGGCAATGGTTGAAGTGAATAACTCTGGTACCTCTGCAACTGCATTTAAAGGGACAAGTTATACAGTGGGGGGGAAAACAGGAACATCGCAAGTTTTTAGTTTGAACTCGAAAGAATATAACCACAGCTCTACGGCAGAATTCTTACGGGATCATGCCTTATACGTAGCATTTGCTCCCGCAGAAAAGCCAACTATTGTCATCGCTTTGGTGGTAGAAAATGCTGGTTTTGGCGCACAGTATGCTGCACCAATCGCACGCAAAGCCTTAGATTTTTATATTGAAGGTAAATGGCCTAGGGAGGTTCCAGAATGGAAAAGAGCTCCGTAAAGAAAATAAAATCTGTTTTCTATGGCCTATTTTCTGGTCTTGACCGCCAGCTAGGCCTGATTCTTCTTGGCTTAGCAGCTACTGGTTTTTTTACATTTCTATCATCAAGTCAAAATACTCCTGTACTCATCACCGATGAATTACGCAATCTTGCACTCTCATTTGCAGTAATGTGGGTAGTTTCTCGCGTACCTCCAAAATGGCTCGAGATGAGTGCGGTGTGGATTTATAGTATTGGTATAGCCTTACTCATTGCGGTGGCTGTATTTGGTTTAATTAAAAAGGGTGCGCGACGTTGGATAGACCTTGGCATCGTCATCCAACCATCAGAGCTGATGAAAATTGCTATGCCTTTAATGCTGGCATGGTACTTTCATAAACGTGAAGGGATTCAAAATGCTTGGGACTATGCTGTAGCAGCAATCATTCTCGCAATTCCTGTTTTCCTAATAGCGCGCCAACCTGATCTTGGAACCGCTTTACTAGTATTTGCAGCTGGGCTGTATGTCATTATCTTGGCGGGTTTACCCTGGAAATGGATTCTACCTTTTATTGCATTAGGTGTTATTGGCATTCTTCTCATCATTATTTTTGGCAGCACCATTTGTGCACAGGATGTTATTTGGCCATTAGTACACAACTATCAAAAGAATCGTATTTGTACACTACTAGATCCCAGTAGTGATCCACTAGGAAAAGGATTTCATACCATTCAGTCAATGATTGCGATTGGATCCGGGGGATTCTTTGGTAAAGGCTGGTTCCAAGGCACACAAGCACATTTAGAATTTATTCCAGAAAAACATACTGACTTTGTATTTGCGGTCTTCTCTGAAGAATTTGGATTTATAGGCAATCTTTTTTTGCTTGGCTTATTTTTTGCATTGATTAAAAGAGGTCTTGCAATCTCTGCAAGTGCGCCAAATTTATTTACTCGCCTCTTGGGTGCCTCAGTTACGATGATTTTCTTTACCTATGCGTTTGTCAACATTGGCATGGTTAGTGGATTGCTTCCCGTTGTAGGAGTACCGCTACCTTTTATCAGCTATGGCGGAACAGCGCTGGTGACATTGGGGTTCGGGGCTGGTATCTTAATGAGTATTCATCGACATCGTCGCTTGGTACAAAGCTAATTCAAACCTTAATCTTTCATGAAATAAAAAAGCCCGGCAAGCCGGGCATTTTTATTAACAAAACAGAAATTACTTCTTACGCTTGTTAACTGAATCTTTAAATGCTTTACCAGCAGAAAACTTAACAGTTTTAGCAGCAGCAATTTTGAGTGGCTCACCAGTTTTTGGATTACGGCCCATACGTGCAGCACGCTTGCCAGAGGAAAAAGTACCGAAGCCAATCAGTTGTACTGAATCACCTTTAGTAACAGCTTTAATGATTTGCTCAATAGCTGAATTCAATGCGAATTCAGCTTTGGCTTTTGAGATCTCCGCGTCGTCAGCAATCGCTGCGATTAGTTCGGCTTTGTTCAAGTGAAGCTCCTTATAGATATTGGTGTAGGCGCAGATTGCGCTTACGTGATTTTAACCACAAAAAATTACAAAAATAAAGCTGCATTACAACAATTTTATAACTACTCCGTATTATTCATCCAAAACAACTATATCGGAAACAAAATATTCTGTATCTCCAAAGCAGCTCGTAGGTAGGCCAATATGCTGTTCATATTTTAGTGCTACTTTTTTTCCTAGATTAGCATTTATTTTTTGTGCGACCGAGTCTTCGCGCACCGTAAAAAGGAATTTTTCCGACATAGTTCCTGGCATTGAAACAATGGCTAATTCACCCTCCCATGTTTTGCATATAAAACCACGATTAGAGAATTTTTGGACATAGCCTGCTCGCTCACCACTTCCATAACTCCATGTCAGCATCAGCCAGGTATAGCCAGCGAGACCAACTAAGCCAATTAAAACAAGGCTTAAGAGCCATTTTGTAAAGCCATTCATGCGCTATTCTCCCTAGTTACTCATCCACACTAACCCTTATTGGGCACTTAAATGCCCCCATTTAAGTATATGCGCACTGCCTACTGGCGCTTATTTCATCAGCAAGTAGCGACATCACAAAGTAAATGAATCAAGATTTATGGCTTCAGAATCTGCACAATTTGCTCAGGACTAATCGGGGCCCAAATTTCTAAGCACTTTTTACGGCTATTTTGACCAGAAATAAACTGAATCTGCTTTTGTGGGACTTTGAGCTGTTTAGATAACCATGCCAACAAAAGCTCATTAGCCTTATTTTCCAGGGCTGGTGCTTGCAGAGATATCTTCAAGCAATCACCATAAGTACCGACTACTTTAGTTTGCTTAGCTCCAGGCTGGCAATGCAAATTTAGGGTAATTCCGGTGGGGGTTTGCTTTAACCAAATGGGCATCATTAAAGTACTTTAAACTCAATGCATGATTATGAAAAATTCTATGGCATTAGAGCACCTGTTTGCAAATAATCGCGAATGGGCGGATGAAATGATTGCCAAAGATGCTGATTTCTTTAGGCGTCTTGTCAACCAACAAGCCCCCCAATACCTTTGGATAGGTTGCTCTGATAGCCGTGTACCCGCCAATGAAATCGTCAATTTGCTTCCTGGTGAGCTATTTGTACATCGCAATGTTGCAAACGTTGTGGTACATACTGACTTAAATTGTCTCTCAGTCATCCAATTTGCAATTGAGCTACTGAAGGTTAAACATATCTTAGTAGTGGGCCATTATGGTTGTGCAGGTGTTCATGCTGCCCTGAGCGATCGCCGTATTGGATTAGCAGACAACTGGCTACGACATGTCAAAGATGTTCACCAAAAGCATGAGCGCTACCTCGGTGAGGTGCTAGCCACCCCAAAACGTCAAGACCGTTTATGCGAACTCAATGTCATTGAGCAAGTTGTCAACGTATGTGAAACCACTATCGTTCAAGATGCTTGGGCCAATAGTCAAGATCTAACAATTCATGGCTGGGCCTACCGACTAGATACTGGGATCGTGAACGACTTAGGAATGTCCTGTAGCTCTATAGAAGAAATGAAAAAGCGTTACGCTAAAACACTCACACGTTACGACGACGAGTAAAGCCAGATTGCTAAAACCCATCTTTAATTATGCTGGGCTAGGCTTTTTAAAGCTTGTGTCAGTGTTGCCCTACAACGCTATAGTGGTATTTGGTCATAGCCTAGGATTTATCGCCGCCCGCATCCCCGGAGAGCGTAATCGAGTTGTGAAGACTAATCTTCACCTTTGCTTTCCTGAATATGATGCTGCTGAAATTGATCGCCTAGCTAGACAGCACTGGCGCTTGCTAGGCCGCAGCATTGCTGAAAAAAGCCTTATTTGGCTTGGCAGTATCAAGCAATTAAGTAAGATGATCGAGGTCAAGTCAGCGGTTGACCTTTCCAGCAGAAAACCACGTATCTTAGTCAATATGCATTTCACTGGAATTGAAGGCAGCATTATTTTGAGCGCCCTCGCTAAAGAAAAGAATTGGCCACGTACTTCTGGATTTTTTCAAAGAATGAAAAATCCCTTCTTTAATCAAAAAATGATCGACTGGCGTAATCGCTTCGGGGGTAACTCAATTGATCGTCAGGGCAATTCAATCGAAATCATTCGAGAAATACGACGGGGCAGCTTTATCATCATCGCCCCTGATATCGATTTAGGATTGAAGGATTCTGTATTTGTTCCTTTTTTTGGAATTCAAACAAATACGATTACTGCAGTTTCACGATTGGCAAGAATTACGGGCGCTGAAGTTTGTTTGATGACTACCACTTTAAAAAAGGATGAATCAGGCTACCTTTGTGAAATTTCAAAGCCCTTAGAAAATTTTCCAGGGTCAGACCCTACAGCGGATACGGCTCGACTAAATCAATATTTTGAAAATGAAATTCGCTTGCGGCCTGCTGAATATTATTGGGTCCACAAGCGCTTTAAAAATCGCCCACAGGGTGAAGCAAACCCCTATTGAGCTTTTTCAAATCAAGACTTTTTCTTTCAATGGCTAAGAAAGTACACTAATGTCGGATAATGCAGTGATGGAAGAAAAAGTTCGTGTCTCCAAACTCTTATCTGAATTAGGGCTTTGCTCACGTCGTGAAGCAGATACCTATATTGAACAGGGTTTAGTGACTGTTGATGGTGAAGTCGTTAACGAACTAGGGGTCCGCGCATTTAGACATCAAAAGATTGCATTGCAATCAGTAGCAAAGGCCCAACAGGCATCGCGTATCACCGTCATTCTAAACAAGCCCGTAGGCTTTATTTCTCACTATGATGACGAGCAAGAATATGAACCGGCTGCCTCCTTAATTACCCCAGATAACTACTTTGCAAGCCCCTTAGACAAAGGCAAAAATCCGCGTTTCAACACGAAGGGTCTTGCCCCAGCTGGCCGCTTAGATATTGACTCGACTGGTATGCTGGTCTTAACCCAAGATGGTCGAGTAGCCAAGTTACTAATCGGCGAAAGCAGTCCAATTGAAAAAGAATATTTAGTACGTGTAGAAGGCATGCTTTCATTTGAAGATTTAGATCGCCTCAGACATGGACTTTCGCTAGATGGTGTTGCACTGAAACCAGCTCAAGTAAGTTGGCAAAACGAAGATCAACTACGCTTTGTATTGCGCGAAGGTCGCAAACGTCAAATTAGACGGATGTGCGAGATGGTTGGATTAAAAGTGATTGGTCTAAAACGCGTCAGAATGGGTCGAATCTCTTTAGGGCCACTTCTACCCGGGAAGTGGCGATTTTTAAAGCCTGGCGAACAGTTTTAAGTAAGGCTACCCGCTTATAATGCTGTCCAAACCTAGTTTAATAAGCGCAGAAATACCATCGACACCAACATCCCAAGCGCTCCAGGAGCAGAAGTATTACGACGCCGTAGCTTTGCCATCATCTCTCACCCAGATGCGGGCAAGACAACGCTTACTGAAAAATTGCTGCTCTATGCAGGGGCCATTCAAATTGCCGGAAGTGTAAAAGCTCGTAAAGCAACACGACATGCTACATCAGACTGGATGGAGATTGAAAAGCAGCGGGGAATTTCAGTAGCTAGCTCGGTAATGCAAATGGAATATCGTAATTGCATTATTAATCTTCTAGACACCCCTGGACACCAGGATTTTTCAGAAGATACTTATCGTGTATTAACTGCCGTTGATTCTGCTTTGATGGTGATTGATGCGGCTAACGGTGTTGAATCTCAAACATTACGCTTGCTCGAGGTTTGTCGAGCCCGCAATACGCCTATTGTTACCTTCATCAACAAGATGGATCGGGAAGTAAAGCCCCCAATGGAGCTGATGGATGAAATTGAATCAGCACTTGGTATTGAAGTAGTGCCCTTTACATGGCCCGTTGGGATGGGTAAATCTTTCGCGGGTGTGATTGATATTACTAACATGCAAATGCGCATGTTTAAAGCCGGTGAAGATCGTGTTACCGAAGATTCACATGCCATTATTGATATTCTTGATCCAGCCCTAAAAGAGCGCCTTGGTAGCGATCTTGAAAATGCTTTAGCTGAAGTAGACTTAATTAAAAGCGCCATGCCTGCATTCAATCGAGAGGCATTCTTAGCAGGACATCAATCGCCCGTATTTTTTGGCTCTGCAATTAATAACTTTGGTGTACGCGAAATTCTGAATACCTTAGTTGAGTTAGCACCATCACCAGGATCTCGAAAAGCCCTGCAGCGAGAAGTCAGCCCCGCTGAAAGTAAATTTTCAGCAGTGGTCTTTAAGATTCAGGCCAATATGGATCCGGCACATCGTGACCGCGTCGCTTTCTTACGCATCTGCTCAGGCCACTTTCAACGAGGCATGAAATTAAAAATTTGCCGCAATAATAAAGAGATTCGTACAAACAATGCTTTATCTTTCTTATCGCAAAGACGGGATATTTTGGATGAGGCTTTCCCTGGCGACATCATAGGCTTGCCTAATCATGGCCTCTTGCGACTAGGCGATACCCTCACAGAAGGCGAACAACTTCAATTTACTGGTTTGCCCTTTTTTGCCCCTGAGATTTTCCGCATGGTTGAATCTGCAGACCCATTGCGCACTAAACAATTAAGAACCGGCTTGATGCAATTAGGTGAAGAGGGTGCTATTCAAGTATTTCGGCCTATGGGAGGCGGCATCATGCTACTGGGGGCATTTGGCCAATTACAGTTTGAAGTGGTGAGTCATCGCCTAAAAACCGAATATGGGGCTGAAGTGCGCTTATTACCAGCTAGATATAGTCTGGCTCGTTGGGTAAGCTCGGATGATCTTGTGGCATTGAAAAAATTCACACAAGAAAATATACATCGCATGGCTGAGGATGTTGTCGGTGCGGCTGTTTTCTTGGCAACCCATAAGTCAGAGTTAGAGGTTGCACAACAACGCTGGGAATCCATTCAATTTCATGCTCTAAGAGAGCATGCCGGCTTAATCTATCAAGCTGAATTAGCTGGTTAACGCTGCATCTTGCAGTCGAAGACTGCTACGAACTGAGTATCGCTACTTCTATAAACGGCCATCTTGCCAAACTGTGCACAATAAGCCTTTGCATTGACTGTCAACTGTTCAATCGACTCGCCGTTACTATTCAGAAAGGTAACGTGATTCGCGTCTGATGCATCAGTAAATACAGCTGCACATGAGACCAAGCAGATTACAGCTAGCGATGCCAATAAATACGCCTTCATTTGAACCTTTCAGCAAGGACGTTTGTAATCTTACTAGCTAAAGGCTTGTGAACCAATATGCAAACTATCGCTACTGGATAAACCAGCAGCCAAGCTTCTAGCCACTTCCAAAAGAAATTGCTGTCAAAGCCAATATCGATAAAAGTCGTGACCAGCGTAATACTTACTGACATTAAGAAGCCCATGACAATAGAAAAAATGAGGTCTGATAGATTAATCATGCCCTAATCATAGCAACTATCTTTTTAGCTGTTATTCTGAATCATGATCACTATTCTGCGCCCTAAATAGGGAAATCATGTCAAAATAGCTCACAGATCTATCATTCAATCACTCTAGGAAAATCAAATGGCTGTAAACCAAAACCAAAAGAATCGAAAAGGTAATCCCATGCTCACCAAAACTGGGAAGACGCGCTTAGGTCCTCTGAATCTTGCTCAACTGACTAAGTTATTAGAGGCCAGTACTAAACCAAAAGAAAAAGATAAGATTCAGCGGGCACTAAATAAGCTCACTGTGGCACCAGCCTAAATACCAAGCCCCGCACTCTCGGGGCTTTTTAATGTCTAGACCCTCTTAATTAACATTCTTTTTCCTAATATGACCGTAGACACAACTAGCACTGCAAAGACTACATTCGTCCATGTGAGGGAGTCGCCCAATAAAATACTCGCGATGATCAAGGTGCAAAATGGCTGTATTAACTGCACCTGACTTACCCGTGCAATACCTCCAATTGCAAGACCCTCATACCAAAAGAAAAATCCGAGGAACATTGGAAAAAGGCTTAGGTAAACAAATATAGACCACGCAAAAGTACCAACATTTAAATAGGCAGAATCAAAAGTCAAATAACTAAAAACAATATTTGCGGGTAAAGAAATGACTAAGGCCCAAGAAATGACTGCGCGAGGATTCATTTTTCTTGAAAGCTCACCACCCTCAACATAGCCTATACAAGCACAAATACCGCCGAGCACTAGTAATACGTCTACCAGAGTAAAGCTACCGGAACTTTTTAAAAGGGCATAGGTAACCACTAAAGCCGCCCCTAATATAGACACCATCCAAAACCCTATTGATGGTCGCTCCCCAAAGCGAATTGCCCCAATCACGGTAGAAGCTAAAGGCATCATGCCAAGAATTACGGCACCATGTGATGAAGACCCATATGCCATAGCGACAGTTGTCAAAATGGGGAAACCAAAAACGACCCCTAAGGCAATTACGACAAGCTTACCAATATCTGCCTTAGCCAACATAGGCTCTTTAAAAATAACAAGGTAAGCTAATGCAAGCGCGCCTGCGAGAGTGGCCCTGCCAAATGCAATGAAATATGGATCAAAACTGAGTATCGCAATCTTAGTAACTGGCAAAGTCAGGCTAAAAATAAGAATGCCCACAAATCCAATCAGCATTCCCTTAGTCTCTTTATTCACTATTACCCTTTTAGTCTTATTCAATAGATTGTATTAACAAACTTCTCAATGGGCTTGTAATATGGGTTTGATGATGAAGGGAATGCCCACATTGATGCTTTCTTTACCCCCCCTATGGCAGCAATACCCAAGGAATCAAGATGATTACTTATCGTGATAAGGCCCAGATTACTACGGCACAGGCCATTGATCTCTATATTCGCTCAAACCATGGACGCTAAAGAAATAAATTAGCCTTTATGATCTCGTTATGAATACAACTCGCTTTTGCTTAGTACGTCACGGTGAAACCAATTGGAATGTTGAG
>JABMMT010000124.1 GCA_013205155.1 Betaproteobacteria bacterium
CTACCGAACTTACTGGTCACCATTGGCGGTGGAATGGCAATGCAAAAAGTGGTTGCCGATGAATGGCAAAGACTGACTGGCGTCCCCATTGCAGAAGGTTATGGACTTTCAGAAACCTCGCCTGTTGCTTGCGTCAATACTCCCCTTATTCAGAGTTTTACGGGTCATGTAGGTTTACCAGTACCCGGCACAGAGGTAGTGATATTAGGCGATAACAACATCGAGCTACCTTTAGGTCAGGCTGGTGAGATCTGTATCAAAGGACCGCAGGTAATGACCGAGTACTGGAATATGCCAGAAGAAACACTCAATGCATTTACCTCAGATGGCTATTTTCGTTCGGGTGATATTGGCTTGATGGATGAGAATGGCTACGTTAAAATTATTGATCGTAAAAAGGACATGATTATTGTGTCTGGTTTTAAGGTATACCCAAACGAAGTGGAAGAAGTGCTGACAGAAATGCCGGGAATATTAGAATGTGCTGTGATTGGTACACCTGATGAAGAAACGGGTGAAGCAGTTAAGGCTTTTATTGTCAAAAGGGATGCTGATCTTTCTGAAGACCAAGTACTAGACTATTGCAAACAGCAACTGACTAACTATAAGCGTCCAAAGAAGATTATCTTTAGAGCAGACTTACCCAAGAGCAATGTGGGAAAAATATTACGCCGTGAACTAAGGGATTGAGTCTTTAGTGCAAATCTACATTCGTTCATTGCTGTTTTATCTCTATTTAGTTTTCATCACAGCCTTTGGGGCAGTCTTTTGTGTATTGATAACGCCGCTGACCAGTGTTGCGCAGCGCTATAGCATAGTGCGCTTCTGGAGCTATTTAAATCTCCAAATGCTTGATCTTGTTTGCAAGATACAGTACCAAGTGTTGGGTATGGAACATATTCAAGAGTGCGGCTCTCAGCCCATGATTTTGCTCAGCAAGCATCAGTCGGCTTGGGAGACCATCGTCTATCCCTATATTTTTCCAAAAACACTGTGCTTTGTCTCCAAACGAGAATTACTTTGGTTACCCTTTTTTGGTTGGGCCTTAGCCTCACTCAAGATGATTACGATTAATCGTGGTGATAGAGAAGTGGCTAGAGCTGCAGTTGCTATTCAGGGTAAAGAGCGACTAGCACAGGGGCAGTGGATTGCAATCTTTCCAGAGGGTACTAGGACCCCTGTAGGTTCATACCGCCCTTATCGCAAAGGCGGCTTTCGATTAGCTCTTGCAACGGAGACGGATATTATTCCAGTGGCGCAAAATGCTGGCAATGTATGGCCACGCAATAGCTTTCTAAAATATCCTGGGATGGTAACTGTCTCTATTGGTCATGCCATTTCAGTTAAAGATAAATCAGAAGAGCAAATACAGACTGAAGTAGAAGCTTGGATCGAAGGTGAAATGCATCGTATCGATCCAAATGCCTACCAATAACAAGCGTTTTAGTTCTTGGGCGTCTTGCCAACCATCTTGGCTGCTCTTAAGAAATCAAAGTCAACACCTTTATCAGCTTGCATCACCGTATCAAGGAATAATTTTTGATATCCGCGAGCAGCAGTAGGCGAGGTAATGGGATTTTCTTTGGCACGTAGAGCTAATTCTTCATCAGAAATTAATAGGCTAATCTCGCGATTTTTAATGCTCAGACGAATTTGATCACCATTTCGTACATGGGCTAAAGGGCCGCCGATAGCGGATTCAGGCGTGACATGTAAGACAATCGTTCCAAATGCAGTTCCGCTCATACGACCATCAGAGATGCGAACAATGTCTTTCACACCAGCTCGCGCCAATTTCATCGGAATGGGAATGTAACCAGCCTCAGGCATTCCTGGTGCACCTTTTGGGCCGATATTCTTCAGCACCAAAATATCATCTGCGGTGACGTCTAGATCAGGACTATCGATACGAGTAACGAGATCTTCAGAATTCTCAAACACCACAGCACGACCGGTATGCTCCATTAGTTTTTCATTGGCAGCAGATTGTTTAATGATGGCTCCGCCAGGAGCTAAATTACCATGCAGCACGGCAATACTACCTCGCGGATAGATTGGGTTATCTAATCTACGTACGACATCTTGCTGAAAGCTTGGAGGAGCCGCATCAATTTCCTCACCTAGTGTTCGGCCGCTAACAGTCATGGTATTGAGATTGAGGAGTGGCTTGAGCTCACGAAGTAGAGTGGTCATGCCTCCTGCATCATGGAAGTTCTCCATATAGTGATCACCTGATGGTTTGAGATCAACCAATACGGGCGTTTCATTACCCATTCTATCGAGTGCATCAAGATCAATTTCTAAGCCCATCCGTCCAGCAATAGCAGTAAGGTGAACAATGCCGTTAGTAGACCCACCGATCGCGAGTAAGACACGCATGGCATTCTCAAAGGCATCAG
>JABMMT010000125.1 GCA_013205155.1 Betaproteobacteria bacterium
ATATTAGCGCTTTGGAGTTTTCTTTCAACAGATTGCTTTGCGTTTATCGATACATTTAAACGCGGAGCCATTTCATTGCCAATACCAGGCTGACTTTCTATTACTTCATCATCATTGAGAAGTGTGCTGAGAGCTAGGTAGTGCTCAAGCATCGGAGGTCGATTGACTTTACTTGGGTTATCTAGCACAACATTCAATAGGCCAAAGCGCATCTCCCCGCGATATCCGATACGCAGTGGAATATTGGCCAACCAAGGAATGAGTGCGGACTTAAAACTATTCGGCAACACAAAACAGGCCTGATATTTTTTGGATTCAACTTGCTTTGTAATCTGCTTGCGTAAACCCCACTGCAATTGTTGGTGCTCAAAGGGCGCTTCGATGACTTCACTGACTTCAGAGCAAGCGCGATAGATGGGGGCTACCCAAGTGCTGGCAAGAACATCAATTGTTGAATCTGGATAAAGCGCTTTGATGCTCGCCAATAAAGGCTGTGTCATCACGGCATCCCCAATCCAGTTTGGGGCGATGATCAGAATACCTGGCATGGATTATATTCCGATTCAGCGCCTTTCAGCGCCGATCTGGTTTAGTGTCCGTGTGGCTCGGTACCAGGAATGAGCTTGTATTCTGCTCCGCAATAAGGACACTTTGCATCGCCAGTTTTGGTGATGTCTAGAAACACGCGTGGATGAGAATTCCAAGCAGGAGTCTGATTGGTTGGGCAATGTAATGGTAGATCTTTGCCATCTACCATTACTACTTGAGCTTGAGTCATTAATTGATTCCTGGTTGCTAGAAATGACTGCAACATTTACTTGACGTAAGTCAGCCACGATTTATATTTGTCGTTTCTGCCATACACTGCGTCAAAAAATGTCTTCTGAATTTTCTCAGTAATCGGACCACGTTTACCGTCACCAATAGTACGGTCATCCAGTTCACGAATGGGCGTAACTTCTGCAGCAGTACCCGTAAAGAAGGCTTCATCTGCCGAGTAGACCTCATCACGCGTAATACGCTTCTCGCGCAACTCTAAACCTAGATCTTTAACGATATCAATAATAGAGTCACGTGTAATACCATCTAAACAAGAAGCCAAGTCAGGTGTATAGACAATGCCATCGCTCACCATAAAGATGTTTTCACCGGAGCCTTCAGAAACATAGCCTTCCGTATCAAGCATGAGCGCTTCATCGTAGCCATTGGCCGTTACTTCTTGGTTAGCCAAAATCGAGTTGATATAGTAGCCAGATGCTTTAGCGCGTACCAAGGAAGAGTTCACAAAGTGGCGAGTAAATGATGAAGTCTTTACGCGAATTCCTTTATTGATTCCATCTTCACCTAAGTAGGCACCCCATTGCCAAGCTGCAATGGCGGTATGGATCGTATTGCCTTTTGGAGAGATTCCGAGTTTTTCAGAGCCAATAAAGATGATGGGGCGGATGTAGCATGCTTCCAGCTGATTGCTGTTGACTACCTCAATAATCGCCTTAGTAATTTCTTCTTTGCTATAAGGCATATTCATCTGGAAGATCTTGGTGCCATTAAACAGGCGCTTCACATGCTCAGGAAGGCGAAAAATAGCAGTACCTTGAGGGGTGTTGTAAGCACGAATCCCTTCAAAAACGCCCATTCCATAGTGCAGGCTATGGGTAAGCACATGAAAATTGGCCTCACGCCAAGGAACTAGCTTCCCATCGGACCAAATAAAACCATCGCGGTCGGACATCGACATTTTTTCTACCTTTTTAGTTTCTATTAAATTGGGTATTTCTGGGGCGCCCAGCCAGTCGGCTTTAGGCCCCAAGCTCAGAATGCTTCCAAGTCACTATTGTAGAGCAGGCAGGCTAATTATTTCTTGGCTCCCTTTGGGCTAGCTGCTCCGAAAGATTTAGAATGGAGTATTTCCAAGAATCAAGCTAAAACACCTTAACTACCCTATTTTTCTGAAAAAACATGCCGGAATCCTTATTTAAAGTTAAACGTTTAAGTGAATTGGCTCAATCAGGCCTTTTGAAGGGAAAACGGGTGCTCATCCGTTCCGACTTAAATGTTCCCCAGGATGATGCCGGTAACATTACCGAAGACACCCGAATTCGGGCGTCTATGCCCGCAGTGCAAATGTGTCTTGATGCTGGGGCTGCCGTGATGGTGACCTCACACTTAGGTCGTCCAACCGAAGGGCAATTTAAGCCTGAAGATAGTTTGGCCCCCGTGGCTGATCGAATTGCGACTTTGCTCAATCGCAAAGTACCCCTCATTAGTCATTGGGTGAATGGCGGGTTCGAAGTGAAGCCTGGCGAATTAGTACTGCTAGAAAATTGCCGCTTAAATGTAGGCGAGAAGAAAAATAATGATGAGTTAGCAAAAAAGATTGCTGCTCTGTGTGATGTGTATGTCAATGATGCTTTTGGTACTGCACATCGTGCTGAAGCAACGACATATGGCGTAGCAAAATTTGCACCAGTAGCTTGTGCTGGGCCACTGATGGCTGCAGAGTTAGATGCCTTGAGCAGGGCGTTAGCAAACCCTAAGCGTCCGCTGGTAGCGATTGTGGCTGGCTCCAAAGTATCTTCAAAGCTGACCATCCTCAAAGCCTTAGCTGACAAAGTTGACGAACTCATTGTGGGTGGTGGTATTGCCAATACCTTCATGCTTGCCAAAGGATTACCGATTGGTAAATCTCTGGCTGAACCCGATTTAGTCAATGAAGCATTAGAAATTATGAAGATCATGGAAAAGCGTGGAGCTCATGTACCTATTCCTGAAGACGTTGTCGTTGCAAACGAGCTGTCTCCATTAGCACGTGCTAATCGTGTTGCTGCTGATCAAGTAGCGGAAGACGACATGATTTTAGATATCGGCCCCAAAACAGCAGCGCGCCTCTCGAACATGCTGGCTCATGCGGGCACGATTGTTTGGAACGGCCCCTTGGGCGTTTTTGAAATTGATCAGTTTGGTGGCGGCACCAAAATGTTGGCTGCTGCGATTGCCCATTCCCCAGCCTTCTCCATCGCGGGTGGCGGCGATACCTTAGCGGCGATTGCCAAATACGGCATTGAAAATCAAGTAGATTACATCTCAACTGGAGGCGGTGCTTTCTTAGAATTCCTCGAAGGTAAAACCTTGCCAGCCTTTGCAGTATTAGCCGAAAGAGCGAAAGACTAAATAATGCTTCGAGCAACCAAAATCATTGCCACCCTAGGGCCCGCATCTGAAAAGCCTGAAGTTCTTCGTGACATGATTCGTGCAGGTGTGGATGTGGTGCGGATGAACTTTTCGCATGGTACAGTAGCAGATCACAAAGCACGTCACGATTTAGTGCGCAGCATTTCTGCCGAAGTGGGTAAAGAAGTAGGCATCATGGCTGACCTTCAAGGTCCCAAAATCCGTGTCGGGAAATTTGCTGAGAACAAAATTTTGCTTAAAGAAGGCGAGCAATTTATTTTGGATGTGAATTGCCAATTAGGTAATCAAGGGCGTGTTGGCCTAGACTATAAAGAGTTACCTAATGACGTTAAATCAGGCGATCGTCTTTTGTTAAATGATGGTTTAGTCGTATTACGTGTCGAGAGGGTTCAGGGTGGTGAGATCTACACCCTCGTAGAGCAGGGTGGTCCACTGTCTAATAACAAAGGCATTAACCGTGCTGGTGGCGGTCTTACTGCTCCTGCACTTACTGAAAAAGATATTGCGGATTTAGATGCTGCGATAGCAATGGGCGTTGATTTCTTGGCGATCAGTTTTCCAAAAGATGGTGCTGATATGGCTTACGCTCGTAAATTGGCGGATGCTGCTAGCGCCAAATATGGCGTTGGTAAAGTACGCACCATTGCAAAGGTGGAGCGTGCAGAAGCCATCGAACCTGCAGCACTTAAAAGCATTATTGCTAAGAGTGATGGCATCATGGTTGCCCGTGGCGACTTAGCGATTGAAGTGGGTAACCCTGCTGTACCGGCACTACAAAAGCGCATGATTAAGTGGGCACTCGAGGCTGATAAATTCACGATCACGGCAACTCAGATGATGGAGTCGATGATTAATGCGCCAGTACCTACGCGCGCTGAAGTGAGTGACGTAGCCAATGCCGTCTTAGATGGTACTGACGCTGTGATGCTCTCTGCAGAATCTGCTACTGGCTTGTATCCAGTGCAGACGATTAAAGCAATGGCAGAAATTTGCGTAGAAGCTGAAAAATCCGATCGCGTTAAATTAGATACCGATTTCTTGGATCAAACTTTTACTCGGATTGATCAAACCATTGCCTTGGGCGCTCTATTTACCGCCCATCATTTGAATGCGAATGCGATTGCGGCATTAACAGACTCAGGATCTACTCCGATTTGGATGAGTCGTCATAATATCCACGTGCCTATTTTTGCATTGACCTCCAAGATTTCGACACAGCGTGCTTTGAGCACCTATCGCAATGTCACTCCGATTGGTTTGGATTACTCCAAAGACCGGGATACGGCTTTACAAGAGGTAGAGGCATGTCTCAAGATATTAGGCG
>JABMMT010000126.1 GCA_013205155.1 Betaproteobacteria bacterium
AAATAGCCACCCAATTCCTGACGGCGTGCCCTCATATACTCAAGCTCTGGACTGCCATCAGCAAATTTCACTAAAGGCATATCCTCAAGCTGTTCATCCTTCACCGGAATCTCAAAACGATCACGGAAGCGACGAACATCATCATCATTCATTTTCTTTGCCTGGTGAGCAATATTCATTGCTTCCCCAGATCCACCCATGCCATAACCTTTGATGGTATGAGCCAAAATAACGGTTGGCTGATCTTTATGATTTACAGCGGAGTGAAATGCTGCATAGACCTTATGCGGATCATGACCGCCACGATTGAGCTGCCAAATCTCTTCATCACTCCAATCACTCACTAATGCTTTGAGTTCTGGTGTATTAAATACAGTCTCACGAACATAAGCACCATTTTTCGACTTCATCGTCTGATACTGACCGTCGACGATCTCGCCAAGGCGTTGCATCAAGATCCCTTTTTTATCTCGAGCAAATAAGGCGTCCCATTGTCCACCCCATACCACCTTGATAACATTCCAGCCTGAACCACGGAACTCACTCTCGAGCTCTTGAATAATTTTTCCGTTGCCACGCACTGGTCCGTCTAGGCGTTGTAAGTTGCAATTCACAACAAAAATGAGGTTATCTAACTTTTCACGGCCGGCCATACCAATGGCACCAAGTGACTCTGGCTCGTCAGTCTCACCATCACCTAAAAATGCCCAAACCTTACGACCTTCATCTTTAATAAAACCACGATCACGCAAATAAAGCATAAAGCGCGCTTGATAAATCGCCATGATGGGGCCTAGACCCATGGAGACCGTTGGAAATTGCCAAAAATCTGGCATCAACCATGGATGAGGATAACTAGAGATCCCCTTACCACCCACTTCTTGACGGAAATGATTCAACTGCTCATCACTTAAACGTCCAAGCATATAAGCACGTGCATAGACGCCAGGTGCTGAGTGTCCTTGTACAAAAATCAGATCGCCTCCATGAGCCGGGGATGGCGCATGCCAAAAGTGATTAAAGCCAACATCATATAAAGTTGCCGCAGATTGGAATGATGAAATGTGACCACCAACATTAGTATCTTTATTGGCACGCAATACCATTGCCATTGCATTCCAGCGTGTGTAAGAACGAATACGATGTTCCACATTTTGATCACCAGGTAAACGGGCCTGATTCTCAACGGGAATGGTATTGATATAGGGTGTCTCAGCATGGAATGGTTGAACAACACCATTTACACGAGCATGAGAAATCTGTTGGTCTATTAAATAAGCAGCTCTCTCAGGGCCCTCGTTATGAATCACGCCATCGAGCGCTTGTAACCATTCTTGCGTCTCAACAGGATCAGCATCATGTGGGCTAGTCTTACCTAAGATCTGTTCTGGAACTGCTGCCATACTACCTCCGTGAGATTCTGCTGCATTAGTAATGAACTCTATAGGTAATATTTTAGGAAGGTATAAGGGCGTAAACAAGTAATTTCCCACATAATGATAGTATTTCTCATAATGTGGGATTATGTTGCATTGCATATCAAATCAATGATGGCGACCTGAAAGACGGTTTTTAGTATTGAATCAGGCAAAATGACCCTCATTCATGAAATTTTCAGCATTCTCTATCTGGCGTCTTAATCCAATCAAATGGCTCCGTAAAATTCGGGGCTTCAGACTGGTGTACACCCCCCTTGTAGCAATCTTGCTGTTTACAGGTGTTATGGGCATCATCCTTGGCACCTTGCAGTTGCAAGAAATAAAGCAGCAAGAATCTGCATTATTTCGTGAACTTTCTATCGCTAAGCAACGTATTCAGTTGCGCTTTACAAACAATACTGATGTGTTGATGACCATTAACCGCGAAATCGCGGCAACAAGTGATCAAGCCAAATTTAAGCAAATAGCTTATGAGCAAGCCAATGAGCTGGTTACTAATAATCATGAGATTGTCAGAGTAATCTGGCTTGACACAAATAGTGAACGACAGTGGATTGTGCCGCCAACTCCCGAGAAAATTGATTGGATCAATCGTAGTCAGATCGCCCCTGCTATTAACGCTGGACTCAAGAAAACCATGGAGCTCAGTCTCATCACTAACAGAGCTGCCTTTAGTCAATTTATCTCCCTTAGCCTCTCTAACGAGGAACTATTGACAAGAGAAAGAAAAAATGTTTTTTGGCAAGTTGTTCCTAATATTTCTGGGGGCGAGATCAATGGCTATCTTGCTGCACTGTATACAACTCAAGGTATTTTAGATGTCATCCCTGCTGAACTCAAAGGCCAGTATCGATTTACTCTATTAACAGATAACGAACAACTTTTAGCCATCTCATCTGATAGAGATACACCTAAGCGGGCCTTTAGTAATCAAACGAGTTTGGATATGGGCGTACTCAGCCCTAACTTGATCTTGCGAATCGATACTTATCCGCCCCCCACTAATCTCACATTTAGGATGCTCATTGGGGTTGTTTTAGGTTTGTGTGCGTTCGTCATCTGGAGTCTTTGGTCCGTCTTAAAACAAATGCAAGTTCGCCAAGAAGCTGAAGCAAATTTACGGACAGAAACCAGTTTTCGTAATGCCATGGAAAATTCTACGCCGGTTGGAATCCGAGCGCACGATATGGAAAAACGCATTACCTATGTCAATCGCGCTTTTTGTGAAATGACGGACTGGACATCAAAAGAGTTAATAGGTCTTGCACCACCCTTTCCATTTTGGCCTGATAACAGAAAGGATGAGCTCGTTGAAAAAATGAACCGCGCACTGACTTCAGAGGGTGTCAAAACTGGTATTGAAGGTGCTATTGTGAGAAAAGACGGCACCTTAATTCAGACGCGCACATTTGTTTCACCCTTAATTAATGAAAAGGGTAAACAAACTGGCTGGGTGACTTCTTTAATTGATATCTCAGAACCAAAAAAAATTCGGGAAGAGTTAGCTGCCTCACAGGAGCGCTTCACTACTGTATTAGAGGGTCTAGATGCCGCGGTTTCTGTGGTTGATCTAGAGACCGATCGCCTGCTATTTGCCAATCGCTTCTATCGTGAAAAGTTTGGCGAAGATTCTAAAGGACACTTTCTGCTAGGGGGCAATGAAGCTAATATTCAAATCTTACGTGATGTTGCCGAAGATTTGAATGATTCCTCGCCAGGAATACCAACCCCATTTTTATACCAAGAGTCAGAGGCAGAGGAGATTGAACTAAGCGATGGTAGCAATCGCTGGTATGAAGTACGGACACGTTTTATTCCTTGGGTAGACGGTCGTTTGGCGCAATTAATCATTGCTACCGAAATTACTCAACGCAAAGAAGCAGAAGACCTCACTCGCCAGCAAGAAGAGCGTATGCAATTTACTAGCCGCCTCACCACAATGGGTGAGATGGCTTCTTCACTTGCGCACGAATTAAATCAACCTTTATCTGCGATTTCCAATTACTGCATGGGGGTAGCCAAACGTCTTGAGGGTCATCATGATCCAATGATTACCAAAGAGATCCTGCCTGCCCTTGAAAAAGCATCCAATCAAGCCCATCGAGCAGGCACCATTATTCAGCGCATTCGAGGCTTTGTAAAACGCAGTGAACCACAAAGAAAGGCGAGCGCCATTCAGGACATCATCAACGATGCAGTAGGTTTAGTAGAAATTGAAGCCCATCGCCATCGTCTCAGTATTCACTCTGAAATTACTGAAGATCTTCCGGAAGTAGATTTAGACCCTGTATTAATCCTTCAAGTCCTAGTGAATCTTCTCAAAAATGGTCTTGACAGCATCAGAGAGGCTTATCCGCTTTCCTCGCGCTGGACAGCCCCGCCCCTTAAAATCAGCGCAGATTTGGACACCAGCATCTTCCCAGCGATGCTCAGAATCCAGGTGACCGATAGTGGGGGTGGTATTGCTGAATCCGTCAACCAGCATATATTTCAGCCATTTTTCAGCACTAAATCTGATGGTATGGGAATGGGCTTGAATATCTGCCGATCCATCGTAGAATCGCACCATGGGCGCCTTTGGGCTAAAAACATCATGGATTCTGAACAAACTAAGCTAGCTGGCTGCACCTTTACAATACTACTACCCCTAGAGTCCCCTGATTCCAAGGAAAATGGTTTATCGCTTTAATAATAGAATGGCTTCGAGAGAACTGATATGAACTTAAGCGCTGCTAACAAACCCACTCAAGCTGAAGTGGTATACGTCGTAGATGATGATGAAGCTGTTCGTGATTCACTCACCTGGCTTCTCGAAAGCAATGGCTATGTTGTTCGTTGTCACGCCAGCGCAGAACGCTTTTTACAATCCTTGCAAAGCACCGATAAATCAACTATCTCTTGCGCTATCTTGGATGTGCGAATGCCTGGAATGTCAGGCCTGGAATTACAAGAGCGATTAATTAGTGAGAATCTTCCAATGCCGGTCGCATTCATTACCGGACATGGTGATGTCTCTATGGCGGTATCAACTATGAAACGGGGTGCGGTAGATTTTATTGAAAAACCATTTAAAGAAAATGATCTCTGTACCCTTGTTGATCGGATGCTTAGCAAAGCGCGTATTGATTACTCACAAGCTAGTCAACGCAAAATTACCCAAAGCCTGCTGAGTAAATTAACCGGTCGTGAACGCCAAGTACTAGAACGTATTGTTGCTGGTCGTTTAAATAAACAGATTGCTGATGATCTTGGTATCTCGATTAAGACTGTCGAAGCCCATCGTGCCAATATTATGGAAAAGCTCAATGTCAATACCGTTGCCGACCTACTCCGCTTGGCCTTATCTGACCCCCAACCCAATTAATCTTTAGAGTACACCGCCTTATGCCCGGCCAATTACTAGACGGCAACCTACTTTCCAGAAAAATCCGCGCAGAAATTGCCGCAAGGGCTGCCATCGTTACAGCAAAAGGGGTTAGACCTGGCCTTGCTGTAATCGTGCTGGGAGATAACCCTGCTAGCCAGGTATACGTCCGCAACAAGGTTAAGGCCTGTGAAGATGTCGGCTTTCATTCAGTTTTAGAACGCTACTCAGCTGAGTTGGGCGAAGAAGAATTATTAGCCCGTATTGCAACTCTGAATGCAGACCCCTCAATCCATGGCATCTTGGTGCAATTACCGTTGCCAGCACATATTGCCTCTGAGCGCGTGCTCGAGGCGATCGCTCCGCAAAAAGATGTTGATGGCTTTCACATTGCTAATGCTGGCGCTTTAATGGTTGGTCATCCCGAATTCAAGCCTTGCACTCCTTATGGTTGCATGAAGATGCTTGAGAGTATTGAGTATCCCGTTCGTGGGGCACGCGCTGTGATCGTGGGCGCATCGAATATTGTGGGAAAACCTATGGCCATGCTGCTGCTCCAAGCTGGTGCAACAGTGACAATTTGTAATAGTAAGACTCGTGATTTAGCCCATCACACTAAAGATGCAGATATTTTAGTAGTGGCTACTGGCAAACCCAAGATGATCTCGGGCGATATGATCAAAAATGGCGCGGTAGTCATAGATGTTGGTATCAATCGTCTGCCTGACGGCAAGTTATGTGGTGATGTTGATTTTGATACTGCTAAATACATTGCAGGATGGATAACCCCCGTTCCTGGCGGTGTAGGGCCCATGACAATCACAATGCTCCTCATGAATACCTTAGAGGCTGCTGAAAAGGCCGTAAAACCTTAAGGCATTTCACTAGGGATTCAGGCAAAAGTTTTCGCAGTCCAGTAAGCTAGAGGGATGACTACATCTAGCAACCCTACCTCCCCACAGTTACAAAATAATCCCCTACTCGCATTTGGTCGCGGTATTGCCCTGTATTCAGAGGTCAAACCTGAGCATATTGCCCCTGCAATTGAATACTTACTAAAACATGCCCAAGATGCTGTCAATAAAGCTACTGATCCCCATACAACATCCAACTGGGATGAGCTAGTAGAGCCCTTAGAAGATGCAACCGAAGCATTAGGCAGATCTTGGGGCGTTATCTCTCATCTCAATAGTGTTGCTGATACCCCAGAATTAAGAGCCGCTTATGGAGCAATGCTTCCGGAGGTCACTGCATTTTTTTCTGGCTTAGGGCAGAACTTAGCGCTCTATCAAAAATTTAAAGAGCTCAATACGAGTAGCGAGTTTGAAAAATTAAACCACGACCAGAAAAAAGTTATTACAAACTCTTTACGAGATTTTCGATTGGGTGGTGCAGAACTCAGCGATCAGGAAAAACCCCGCTTTGCACAAATCCAAGACGAGCAAGCTATTTTAGGTAAAACATTCTCAGATCATGTCTTAGATGCTACTGATGGCTTTGTTCATCTTGTTACCAATTCGGAAGATCTTGCAGGATTACCAGAAGATGCAATAGCTGCTGCGGCTGATACCGCCAAGCAGAAAAACTTACAGGGCTGGGCATTTACTCTTCATTTCCCCTCTTATTACCCAGTGATGCAATATTCTGAGAATCGTGATCTGCGTCGCCTAATGTATCAAGCTTATGTCACGCGATCCTCTGAATTAGCTCCGCAATATGCAGATGGCAAGCTTGATTGGGACAATACTCATAACATGCTTGACCAATTATGCCTGCGCGACGAAGAGGCCAAGATGCTTGGTTTTAGCAACTATGCTGCCTTAAGTCTAGCGCCTAAAATGGCGAATAAGGTAGATGAAGTAGATCTCTTTTTAACCAATTTCGCGATCAAAGCAAAGCCTTTTGCCCAAAAAGATTGGCAAGAACTTTGTGACTTTGCTAATGCAAAGCTTGGGCTCACTGATGGGTTGCAGCCTTGGGATACTGCATATGCCGCTGAGCGATTAAAGCAGGCTCGATACTCATTTTCTGAAAACGAACTAAAGCAATATTTTCCGTTACCAAAAGTCTTAGATGGCTTATTCCAGCTGATTCAAACTTTATTTGGCGTCAAGATTGAAGCAGCTAACTTGCCGACATGGCATGCTGATGTGCAGTCCTTTGCTGTTAAAGATCTGACCGGGGAAATAAGGGCCTATTTCTATTTAGATCCTTATGCTCGCCCTGGAAAACGTGGTGGTGCATGGATGGATGATGCTCGCGGTCGCCGAGAACTTCCCAATGGAGAGATTCAAGTTCCAATAGCTTATCTAGTGTGTAATTTTGCCCCACCCATAAAAGTAGATGGCATATTACGTCAACCAACCATTACCCACGATGATGTTATTACCCTCTTTCATGAAAGTGGTCATGGCCTTCACCACCTGCTTACTCAAGTCGGCGCATTAGGTGTTTCCGGCATTAATGGAGTGGAGTGGGATGCTGTAGAGCTACCGAGTCAATTTATGGAAAACTTCTGCTGGGAGTGGGAAGTTCTGGAGAAAATGACGGCGCATGTGGTAACAGAAAAACCATTGCCAAGAGAACTCTTTGAAAAAATGCTCGCTGCTAAGAATTTCCAGAATGGCTTAGCCACCCTGCGTCAAATCGTGATGTCCTTAACTGATTGGCGACTGCATTCAAGTTTTGATGCTACTCAATCATCAGGTCAAGCCGTACTCGATGTTTCTAGAAAAATTGCTGCTGAGTACAGCATCATTTCCCAGCCAGAGATCTCAAGGTGGATTAACTCCTTTAGTCATATCTTTGCTGGCGGATATGCTGCTGGCTACTACAGCTACAAATGGGCAGAGGTCTTATCTGCCGATGCCTATGCTGCTTTTGAAGAGGCAGCCGAATTATCCGGGAGCATCCTAGACACCAAAACAGGAATACGTTACCGAGAAGAAATTCTGGAGGTTGGCGGTAGTCGCCCTGCCGCCGAATCGTTCAAGGCTTTTCGTGGACGCGAACCTAGCATTGATGCCTTACTAAGACATGGTGGCTTATCTTAGTAAGCACAACTTACAAGAGGTTATTTGTCTAAATTTTTGCAAAAAGGGTTTGAAACAGACGCCAAAAAATAAAGCACCATGCCAATGGCAAAGACAAGATAGTCACCGCCGTTGAAAATTTTCAGCAATCCCACTATTAATATGCCAAGGGCAAGAACGCTGAGTACTGTTTTAGCAAACATATGAATTCCCTAAAAATGTCTATTATTTAATAATGAGTAATCTTAAGACAAAAAGAGATTTCATGCACTGGATGATGTTTTGACAAGCCCCACAGATATCTTATCAATAATAGCTATTGCAAGGGCTCGTTATCAGACCTTAATATTTAATTTGGTTTAGCGCAGGTATCAGGCTTAATTTGATCTGGTGTTTGTTCACCCAAATACACACCGATGATTTTGACTGGCGTTTTACCCGCTACCTTACCAAGATGACACCAATCAATCGCCTCTACGTAAGATGTGCCTGCTTTGTAAGTTTTTTTACCTTTACTGCCGTAATCGACTTCTAGATCACCGGAGACTATATAAACAAATAAGGGAATGAGATGTTTATGAAGACTAGTTTGCTTGCCTACTGGAATATCAATATTAAAAGCCTTGATCAGCGGTTGCCCAGCTGGATACTTAAAATCTTGACCTAAGGTTGTCTTTGGCGCGCCTGTAATCACAATTGGTGTAGCGTCAATATCTTCATAGGGCACCTTGCCATCTATATAAGTTAATGCAGATGCATTAATGCCAATAAAGAGTAATCCCGCTGTAAAAAATAACTTGCTGAGTTTCATAATAAATTCCCTCTGAATTAGATTAATATTTTATTGACCAATAGTTGCAATCACAGGGGCATGATCTGACGGTTGCTCCCAGCTTCTCGGCTCTTTATCCACAGTGCTAGCTTGGCACTTTATCTTCAAAGCTTCGCTCAGTAAAATATGGTCAATACGCATACCTGCATTTCTTCTAAAGCCCATCATACGGTAATCCCACCAGCTGTATGTTTTTGGGGCTTGTTCAAACATCCTAAAGGAATCATAAAGTCCAAGCCCTAGCAATTCTTGGAATGCACTTCTTTCTGCTGGAGAAACAAGGTTCTGACCTTCCCATGCCTTAGGATCATGAACATCTGCATCGGCTGGTGCAATATTGAAGTCGCCTAAGAGGGCCAAACGAGGATTCTGTTGCAACTCAAGTGCTAACCATTTTTGTAGGGCACTGAGCCAATTGAGTTTATAGACAAACTTATCGCTTTCAGGCGACTGTCCATTTGGGAAGTAAGCTGAAATTAGCCTGATAGGCTGTATTCCTGCAAAAGGAATCGTTGCTGCCAAGATGCGCTGCTGCTCATCATTGTTACCAGGAATATTTCTAATGGGATTGAGAAAAGTGGTAGTAGCATCTGATGCAATTGAGGCTAAAGCAGCTTTACGAACAATAATAGCAACGCCGTTATAGGTCTTTTGTCCAGCAACTAGGCTAAGGTAGCCAGCAGCCTCTAGCTCCGGGTGGGGATACTTATCATCTATCAACTTAAGCTCTTGCAAGCAAAGAGCATCAATCGGCTGTTTCTTTTGCTCTTGATCTTGTAACCAACGAAGCACGTGTGGAAGGCGAACTTTTAAAGAGTTTACATTCCATGCAGCAATCCGAATTGAGTCAGTCATCTATCCCTAGCTCCTGCAGCTTACGAGTAATGGTATTACGACCAATGCCTAATCGTTGAGCCGCCTCTACTCTGCGTCCGCGTGTCACTTCAAGCGCCGCCTGTAAAACTGCTTTTTCAAAACGAGCACTCAGGGCATCGTACACCTCTTGATCGCCATCTTGCAGCATTTTAGCCGCCAAACGGCCAAGACCGCTCTCCCAATCACTAGCTGTAGCTTTAACCCCGCTGAGATTTTCAGGAGAAGATTCACCATGCAAAATAAGAGTTGGCGCGCTGGCTTCAGCAACAATGTCGGCAGGTAAATCACCTAATCCAATCACATTGGCAGGCGTCATTACCGTCAGCCAATGACATAAGTTCTCTAATTGACGCACATTACCTGGAAATGGCATTGTGCTTATTTCTTTTAAAACCTCGTCTGAGAGTTTCTTGGGATCTACGCCCAGCGACTTGGCGCAAATGAGCATGAAGTGTCTAGCTAAGACTGGAATATCTTCGCTACGTTCACGCAAAGAAGGCATCCGCAGACGAATCACATTTAAACGATGTAATAAATCTTCGCGGAATGCACCTGAAGCAACACGTGCCTCTAGGTTTTGATGAGTCGATGCGATGATGCGGACATTTGCTTTAATGGGATCTTGCCCGCCAATACGATAAAAATGTCCGTCCGTTAAGACCCGTAATAATCTAGTTTGTAAATCGAAAGGAAGATCTGCAACCTCGCCTAAAAATAAAGTGCCTCCATCAGCTTGCTCAAAACGACCACGACGTAATGTGAGCGCCCCCGGAAAGGCGCCCCGCTCATGGCCAAAAAGCTCAGACTCTAATAAATCTTTTGGTACCGCAGAGGTACTCAAAGAGACAAAGGGTCCCTTAGCACGCGGACTATGTTTATGCAAAGCATGGGCAACCAATTCTTTACCAGTCCCAGATTCACCTGTAATCAGAACGGTAGCATGTGATTGCGCTAAGCGCCCAATCGCACGGAAAATTTCCTGCATTGCTGGCGCTTGACCAATAATCTCGCTAGCATCTTGGTACCAGCCTGCTGGTTCCTTGGCGCCAGATTCATTACGAATTCCTTGCTCAACTGCCCGATGAATGAGTTCAATTGCTTTATTCACATCAAAGGGTTTTGTCAGGTACTCAAACGCACCACCCTGAAAAGAAGAAACCGCTGAATCCAAGTCGGAGTATGCCGTCATGATAATCACGGGCAAGCTTGGATGACTGGCTTTAACATGCTGCAGCAGATCTAAACCGTTTCCACGTGGCATCCGGATATCCGAAATCAAAACTTGAGGGGTCTCTTTATCTAGCGCATCAAGTACATCATTTGGATTAGAAAAGCTTTTATAAGGCATATTCTCGCGCGCTAGTGCTTTTTCTAAAACCCAACGAATGGATTGATCGTCGTCAACGATCCAGATTGGTTTCATGAGCTTTTCTCCTGCCTACGGTATGGAATTTGAATATGGAAATCGGTACGTCCAGGGCGACTGTCGCATACGATAAATCCCTGGTGCTGCTGAACAAAGGTTTGCGCTAAGGTCAGACCCAAGCCGCTACCACCTTCTCTGCCAGAAACGAGTGGAAAGAATATGCGTTCGCTAATATCCTCTGGAATGCCGGGACCGTTATCAATCACATGAAGATCCAAAGCGAGTCTGTAACGCTGTTTTGATATAGTGACTGATCTTGCGATACGGGTTTTTAATTCGATTTGTGCAGCTCCTAAAAGAATCTCTTCAGAAAGTGCTTGTGCAGCGTTATGCACAATATTGAGTACCGCCTGAATGAGTTGCTCGCGATCACCTAAAATATCTGGCAAGCTGGTGTCATAGTTCCGAATAATTCGGAGACCCTTAGGGAATTCTGCTAATACCAAACTACGCACGCGCTCCAAGGCCTCATGCAAATTAAAGGACTCCATCACATGTGCTTTACGATGTGGAGCCAATAAACGATCCACTAAAGTCTGTAAACGATCTGACTCTTTAATGATGACTTGCGTGTATTCACGCAAACCCTTATCGGGTAACTCAAACTCTAATAATTGTGCAGCACCGCGAATTCCGCCTAAGGGATTTTTAATCTCATGCGCTAAATTACGCATTAACTGTTTATTCGCCTCTACTTGCTGCGTAACACGCTCATCGCGCTCACTTCTTAACTGCTGATCAATCGGAAACCATTCCATCATCAGGAGCGAAGGATCCTCCAATGGAGCTATCACCACATGTGCCGGTATAGAGTCCTGATGAATACTGCCGGGTAATGAATGCAGCACCATTTCTTGACGTTGAGCTGCAGCATGGCCAAGCTTAACCTCCTCAACCATCGAATTTAAAGCATTGTTATCCCCAAATAAATCATGCACAGATTGACCCTCAAGTGATTTACGTGAGAGATCCAAGGCAGCCTCTGCGGCTGGATTCACATAAATCAATTGATAGCCCTCTGCCTCAAATACCACAATGGCATTTGGCATCTGATCAAGCAATGTCGGAAAAAAAGGAGCAGCCGAAGCTGCTCCCTTGAACGAATTGCGCAACAGACCTGCGCTCAAGTCCTCTCCTTCGCTTACAGGGAGTAATACATATCAAATTCGATTGGATGGGTTGTCATACGGAAACGTGTGACATCTTCCATCTTCAAATTGATATAGGCATCAAGCATAGACTCTGTAAATACACCGCCGCGAGTCAAGAACTCATGATCCTTCTCCAAGGCAGCCAATGCTTCTTCTAGGCTTGCGCAAACGGTTGGGATCTTTGCATCTTCTTCAGGTGGCAAGTCATACAAATTCTTATCAGCAGCTTCGCCTGGATGAATCTTATTCTGCACACCATCTAAACCAGCCATCAAGAGTGCTGAGAATGCCAAGTATGGGTTGGCCAATGGATCTGGGAAACGAGTCTCAATCCGACGACCCTTAGGACTAGAAACGTGTGGAATACGAATTGAAGCAGAACGATTACGTGCTGAGTAGGCCAACTTCACTGGAGCCTCAAAACCTGGAACCAAACGCTTGTATGAGTTTGTGCCTGGATTGGTGATCGCATTGAGCGCTTTAGCATGCTTAATAATGCCGCCAATGTAGAACAGAGCAAACTCTGACAAACCAGCATAACCATTGCCAGCAAATAAATTCTCACCATTTTTCCAAACAGATTGGTGAACGTGCATACCAGATCCGTTATCACCTACTACTGGCTTAGGCATAAAGGTTGCAGTCTTGCCATAAGCATGGGCAACGTTTTGTACCACGTATTTTAGCCAAATAGTCCAGTCAGCGCGCTGTACTAATGTGCTGAACTTGGTGCCTAATTCATTCTGACCTTGACCAGCAACTTCATGGTGATGCACCTCAACTGGAATACCCAATGATTCGAGAATCAAACACATTTCAGAACGCATGTCTTGGAATGTATCTACTGGCGCCACTGGGAAGTAACCGCCCTTCTTACCTGGACGGTGACCAGTGTTACCGCCTTCGATTACTTTTGATGAAGACCATGGAGCTTCTTCGGAATCAATCTTCACGAAGCAACCCTGCATGTCAGCACCCCAGCGAACGCCATCAAAAATAAAGAACTCTGGCTCTGGACCAAAGTAAGCTGTATCTCCTAAACCAGTACTCTTCAAATAGGCCTCTGCACGCTTTCCAATCGAGCGTGGATCACGGTCATAACCTTTACCGTCAGCAGGCTCGATCACATCACAAGTCAAGACCAGAGTTGGCTCTTCATAAAATGGATCAATGTATGCAGCTGTTGGATCTGGTTTAAGCAACATATCGGATGCTTCAATTCCTTTCCAGCCAGCAATAGAAGAACCGTCAAATGCATGACCATTCTCAAACTTGTCTTCGTCAAAGGCGGAAATAGGCACTGTAGTGTGTTGTTCTTTACCCTTTGTATCCACAAAGCGGAAGTCAACGAAAGTACATTCCTTCTCTTTTACTAACTTCATCACATCAGCGACGGTCTTCGTCATGCAAATCTCCTCTATTAACTAAATTCGGAATTCAAACTTAAGGCATACACACTTACTCATTCCAGGCAGCAAACATGCCTAATGGATGTAATTTACTGAATTTAACAAGTGAGAACAGTCATTATTGCACTGTTTAAGTGCTCAACTAGCTGTTAAGTAGGTAGTAAAGCCTATTTATGCACCAATATAGTGCAAATATGATCTAGGTAATATCGTGTATTTCATATCCCAACTCTTGGGTGCCAGTACGCAAAGCAGACCAGGCGCTCTCTAGTAAATTGGCATTGCCTTTGATGCCCAATTCGATATGGCGCTCGGCATAGACCCCGCCTTTTGAGACATCACCGACTGAAGGTAGGCTAAACACCTTCACCCCTGGAAAGCTGGCCTCTATTCGCTCCATTAAGGGGGTTAGAGCTGACTCAATTCCCTTGGGAACAATGAAGCTTTGCTCAGACCAGTTTTCCTGATGAAAAAGGTCTTTGTAATGAGTATCGAGGCTCCATGCCATCATCGGGGCTGCCATTACTGGAAAGCCTGGCACAAAGTGATGCTCTTGAATCCGAAAGCCCGGAATTTGGTTGTATGGATTAGGAATAATTTCGCTTCCAATCGGAAACTCACCCATCTTAAAACGATGCTGATTCTCAGGCCTACTGAGATCGGCCTTGATTGGATCTCCTTCTGCCGTCGACTGGATGCGACCTGCAATCAACTCTCTTGCAGTTGGATGTAATTGTGTTTTAGTTCCCAATGCGAGTGCTGCACACTGACGTGTGTGGTCATCTGGTGTTGCCCCAATTCCTCCGGTACTAAAAACAACATCACCACTGGCAAAGCTTGCTTTAAGAGTTGCTGTAATTTGATCGGGATCATCAGCAACATATTTTGCCCAAGACAAGCTAAGGCCCCGCTCATTGAGCAACTCAATCAGCTTACTCATATGTTTATCCTGGCGCCGCCCTGACAAAATCTCATCACCAATCACGATCAGACCAAAGCGGCGAGATGTTTTTGCTGGTTCATCAATGACCACTTTTTTTAATGCATCAACCATGGTACGGAAGCTCCATATCAACTACACGACTTTCTATAGTGAGTGATTTTGCCAATTCTTCATGCCTTAATTCTTTTAAAGCATCTAATAAAAAATGACTAAACCACAAAGCCGCAAATACAAAAATAAGAGAGTAAATCCAAAGTGCTACAAAACTCACAATCGGAAATAAAATGAGCGCTAATGCCGAAGTTGCCCAAAAGAAAGTGGGGACAGCCCCAAGCATGCCTGACACAATGCCCATTGTCAGTAGCGGCCAGCGATATTTTTCGAGCAACACATCGCGCTCTTCAGAGCTAGCATGATTAGCAAGGACATCGTAAGACATCAAACGCATCGTCAACCAACCCCACAATAATGGGGGCAATACTGCTACTAGAGGGGGAACCCACCATACCGGCAATGTCAACAACACTAGAGCCAAACAAATTAGCGCAGACCACAATGTATAAACTAAGCTGCCAAAGAAGCCGCCGCCTCTTTTGTAATCAAGATCTTGATAGGCACCCTGCTTAGCCACAATATTCACAATCGCTGGAACAGTCGAAAAGGCGATAAACACTAGCAAGCTGATCGTAATGAGCGGAATAATCAACATGACAAAAAATAATGGGGCAATCCATGCTCGCGCATTTTCAAATCCAGCCCAAATCAAGCCATCCTGAATCCAACTAGTAAATATGGATGTTGTTAAGAAAATACTAAGAAGCTCAAGGGCTGGAGTCCATGTCAGCCAAATCAGGCAACCCCAGAGGACTGACACGATTAAAAAAGGACGCATGCTCAGCCACAGCATTCGTGGATGCATGGTGCCGACTAAGGCTAAGCCAAAAGACTTCAATACTTGCTGCAAACCAACCATATGATTCCTTATGTATGCAAAGCTGCATACCTACTTTGGCAATAATGCTCTGACCGCATGAACCAAGCCCTGCCATTGCTGAGTCAGGATATTGTGCGATACCGTTAAGTTTCGCACGCCTGTGGGATAAACCTTATCGGGAAAAATAGCGGTTTTGAACAACATATCCCACCAGGGAAACAAAACACCAAAATTACATCCACCTAAGACCCCAGGTTTGCCTTTTGCTTCATGTCCATAGCCTACGGCATGATGCATGCGGTGATACATCGGTGAAATCAACAAATAGCGAGCGCTACCTAAATCCACCTTGAGATTAGCATGCTGCCAGCTCTCTATCAATTGGCCTAAAGCGACCAAGAGTACAAATTGACCTGGAGGCACACCAATGAATACGGCCACTAAAGATAAAGTTAATGCGCGCATGATGTCATCTAATAGATGATTGCGATTATCAGACCATGCAGTCATTACGGTTTGACTGTGATGCAATGCGTGCAACTGCCACCACCAATTAA
>JABMMT010000127.1 GCA_013205155.1 Betaproteobacteria bacterium
AAGAAGGTAAAGGCATAATCTGCCCCCTTTGATCTGATAAAGATCTAGAACCGAAACCCGGTTCCCACTTCGGTGGGGGTCGGGTTTCGGCTTTTTACCGTAATCTATATTCCATGAACTTGGCAACACAAAAGAAGGCAACTTCATTATTCCTAGTTGGTTTATTTTTAACGTCAACTTTAATAACTTCAATTAGCGCTGACCCTGTAAATATTCCAAAATTTGTTTCGCTTCTAGTTTTCTCTTCAATTACCCTAGCTATTTGTTTATTTTCTATGAACATTAAAAGTATCAGGCGAATTGGAAGTTTGGGTGTGACTACCATAATATTTGCAGTAGCCCTTATTTTAGTCGCTATAAATTCAAAATCTGATTTGGCATCTCAACTCTACGGAGTAACAGGAAGAAACATTGGAGTATTTTCACTCTTAGGTTTAGTAGGATTTATGATTATTGGGTTTTTACTAGCAAGCGAAGACTTGATGGAGAAATTGGTCCTAACGCTAGTCGCTGTCACTCTACTTTCAGCACTTTACGGATTTCTGCAATATCTAAAGCTTGATCCACTAACGTGGGATTCAGATTATGGAAATATCTTTGGTTTTGTTGGTAATCCAAATTTTCAATCTGCCATGATGGGTTTAGGGGCTATAGGGTGCGTGGGCCAACTGTTCATGTTAAATCAAGCCAACAAATGGAAAATTGCCTCAGTAATTTTGATGATTATGATGTTGAGTTCAGTGAAAATTACAGGATCAATTCAAGGATATTTGATATTTGTCCTTGGACTATTATTTTTACTCTATTCACAATTTCTCAAATGGGCACCGAGCTTCCTTCATGTCACTTTTTTGACTTCTATTTTATTTGGGCCATTCTTAGTTTTTTTGTTTCTCGTCAATTTCTTAGAGTCAAGCGCTCTGATAAAAGAAGCCTCCCTTCAACAACGAGCGACATATTGGGAAGTTGGTGTGAGAATATGGAATCAAAATCCGATAGTGGGCACAGGTTTAGATACCTTTAGTGAGTCTTTCAGGAGTCAAAGAAATCTCGCAAATATTGAGGCCGTGAGTGGCACCATCACAAATTCAGCACATAATTTCTTTATAGATCTATTAGCAAATGGCGGATTATTACTATTCTTACCATTTCTTTTTTTCGTAATTAAGACCATCTTAGCAATCTATAAGGCTCTAAAAAGTAAAAAAACAATTGCGATACCAGTAAAGATAATTATCGGGGTTTGGATAGGTCTATTCACCCAAATGTTAATCAGCCCGAATCAAATCGCAATAATGGTATGGTTTTGGGCGTGCACAGGAGCGATAATTGGATATGCATCCAAGTTAAGCAGCCCTGAAAATCTCACTGCGGATAAAAAAATCTGGAGTGAAACAAAGCAGAATAGTAGACCTACCCAAGAATTGGCACCAGCTCAGATACTTGCGGCTTTCATAGGTGTCCTAATTTCGTTGCTTATTTCACTTCCCCCATACGTAGCATCAGTGAGATATTTGAGCGCTTTAAAGAGTGGCCAAGTTGAAAGAATTTATGAGTCTGCCTCAATATTGCCAACAGATGTCTCTAGAAGTGTTGCGATAATTGATGCATTCTCGAAAAATCAATTTAATAGTCAGGCTCATTCCCTGGCCTTACAAACTGTTGAACGATATCCAAATTCGTTTGTAGCCTGGAATGTGCTCTACCTAATGGATAATAGCCTTCCAAGTGAAAAGAAAAAAGCATTGCTAAATATGCGCAGGTTAGATCCTGAAAACCCTCAGTTGAATGGTGAATAAGTGCTCAAGTTGTATTTCGCCTCTTAGAATCTCAAATTTGAGAGGTTATCTAGAATGACTGGGGTGTCGCCTTGGGCTATGAGGGCATCACACAGGTGTGAACCTATAAATCCGGCCCCACCGGTTAAAAGCACGCGCATGTGGTGATTCTAGGTCAGATTGTGGGGGCCGTTGCTGACTTCAAGCAGGCCCAGATCAAGAGTCTGCAAATGGTTTGGGCAGCCTGAATTGGCGGGTTATCAACTCTTTGCCGTGACTCGAGGTGAAGAAAGTTCGTGGGAGATTTAGGATGCTCACTATGTCCCCTCAGAGCCAGATGCGAAATCGATTGACCTTAATTTTCGCTGCAGTTTTTGGATTTATATCAATTGGGTTAGCACCTGCATACGCCATTGATGAGCGTGTAATAGATGTTGTTGAGGTTACGTGGGCTGGAGCTCCAGCACCTGCTGGTGATGCCAAGAAGGTTGCTTCAGTTATAGATACTGAGGTGAATGCTGACTGGAAAAAGTATACGACGATGTATGGGGACACAAAAGATCGCACCGTCTCTTTTAAGACCGGCAAGGTTTTAGAAACTCAAATCACTTTGGTTTCTAAAATGGCATGTATTGGATTTGCATCATCTGAGTTTATGAGATCAATTCGCCCAGAAGCGTATTCTCGTTTGGGAATTACAGATTACTCAGAGCGTTACTTAGTTGTTGTTGCACCAAAAGCTGGATGTGTGTGGTCTGGTCGTGCTCAGTTGGGCGGAGCAAAGAGTAAGAGCGGCACATTAATCTTGCATGACAGCGCTTCA
>JABMMT010000128.1 GCA_013205155.1 Betaproteobacteria bacterium
CCTTGCGCGTGCCTGTATAGAAAATCCTGATTAACCCTCCACTTTTGTAGCTAAGTGTTTGCTTTCACTGGCTGAGTCTAAATCTCAAGAATTAATACCTTTCATGCCTCGAGGTTCTTGAATTAAGACTTAAAACCAAAATCTCCATTGCCCTTTAGAATAATCTATGGCTAATTCAAAACCCTCACCAAACGTCTCAGATACAAAAGCGGATCTACCAGTACTCATTATTGGGGCTGGTCTTGCTGGTTTAACGGTTGCACTGCATATGGCCGAGACCCAACCAGTTATTGTGATGGCTAAACGGGGCTTAGGCGAAGGAGCAACAGCTTGGGCACAAGGTGGCATTGTTGGAGTAGTTGATAAAGAGCATGACAGCATTGATTCCCATGTAGCTGATACTTTGGATGCTGGAGCTGGTCTAGTAGTCGAGTCAACCGCACGTTATATCGCAGAAGAAAGTGCAGAAGCCATTCGTTGGCTAGTAGATCAAGGCGTCCCCTTTACTCCCGATGAAACTGGCCCAATGGGATTGCATCTGACTCGTGAAGGCGGTCATAGTCATCGTCGAATTGCTCATGCTGCTGATGCTACTGGTAAAGCCATTCATGAAGTGCTCTTGGATAAAGCCCACGCTCATCAAAATATTCAATTACTAGAGCATTGGATTGCTCTCGACTTAATTACTAATCGTCATTTAGATGCGAAGACTCAGCGCACCAAACCCAATCGCTGTTATGGCGTTTACGCACTCGATATTAAAAATAATCGTGTAGAAACGATTGCTGCAAAGTCAGTTGTATTGGCTACTGGTGGGGTAGGCAAGGTATATCGTTACACCAGCAATCCCGATACTGCTACAGGTGATGGTATTGCGATGGCATGGCGTGCAGGCTGCCGCGTAGGCAATATGGAATTTATACAGTTTCACCCCACATGCCTTTATCACCCCAGTGACCGGACCTTTCTGATTACGGAAGCAATGCGGGGCGAGGGCGGTATCTTAAAGTTACCAGATGGCACCCACTTTATGTCAGAGCATGATGATCGCAGTGAGTTAGCTCCCCGCGATATTGTCGCCAGAGCGATCGACTTTGAAATGAAAAAGCACGGCTTAGATTATGTACACCTCGATGCTACCCATTTAGGTGAAGCTTTCATTAAAGAACATTTCCCCATGATTTATGCGCGATGCTTAATGCTGGGACTAGACATTACTAAAGAGCCGATTCCGGTAGTGCCAGCAGCGCATTACACCTGTGGTGGAGTCGTGACCGATCTTAAAGGACGGACTGACTTACCAGGCCTATATGCAGTAGGGGAAGCCACTTATACCGGTCTGCATGGTGCCAATCGCCTAGCGAGTAACTCCTTATTAGAGTGTGTCGTGATTGGTAAAGCAGCTGCAAAAGATATTACAGAACTTAAAACCCCAAACTTGCCAAATCTTCCTCTATGGGATGAGAGCCAAGTAGAAGATGCAGACGAACAAGTGGTGATTGCCCACAATTGGGATGAATTACGTTCCCTGATGTGGAACTATGTCGGTATAGTAAGAACAAACCGACGCTTAGAGCGAGCATTGCACCGCATTAAACTGCTCAGATACGAAGTGCAAGAGTACTACGCTAACTTTAAGGTCACGCGCGACTTAATCGAGTTGCGTAACTTACTTGAGTGTGCCGAGTTGATTGTGAGATCAGCGCTCATGCGCAGAGAAAGCCGGGGTTTGCACTACAGTCGCGACTACCCAGGTACTTGGGCGGTTTCTTATCCGACCATTCTGACGCCTCAAGCAGAGGGTGTAGAAAATACCAAAGAAACTTAACTCAATTAAAGAGCGCCCTTTAAAACAGCCTCTTTGATATGTTTGCTTAAGCGAGTTTGCCAACCCTTACCACTTGCACGCAATTTTTCCAGCACATCAGAATCCAGTCTAAGACTGAGCATTTCTTTTGCATTCTTAATGGGGGGACGACCAACACCTCTTTTAATAAGGGTATCGCCTATATAGACATGGGCATTTTGAAACCACTCTTCATCGACCTCCGGCACATCATCAGGGTCAATCCATTCTTCCTTGATATTTTTTGATTTCACGTTCATTTGCTCTCCTTATGCTAATGATTCTTCTTCTATTACCTCTATATGTCCATGCTAGAAATACTGGCTGATCATCTAGATACCCAAACGTTGAGATTCTTACTTCACCATAATTTTTTCTAAAATCAATTTGATCCATGTGAGGCGATTCAAATACTTCATTTGCTCTAGCCATATCTAGACCTCGCACAAACAAGGTGATTTCACGCTTCGCATCATCAAACTCAATCACTCATCCACCCAATTAATGTATATACAAAAATAATTAATGTCAATACATAAATTGAGAAAAAAAGTGCTTAAGCCAATAAATGTATGGGCTTTAGTCTAGAAATGAAAAACCCCGCTGAATATCAGCAGGGTTTGAAGAGTGTGTCAGCTAGATGCTAACGGAGAGGAGTTTTAGAGGATGCGCATCGAAAAATCTACCGCATGAATATCCTTGGTCAACTTTCCAAGAGAGATGCGATCCACACCAGTAGCAGCAATAGCCCGCATCTGATCAAAATCAATACCACCCGATGCTTCCAATAGCGCGCGACCTGCAGTTAGGGTTACCGCTTGCTTCATTTGCTCAGTGGTGAAGTTATCAATCAAAATACTTTTAGCACCAGCTTCAATTGCTTCAGCTAATTCAGCCATATTCTCAACCTCAATCTGAATATCCACACCTGCATTGAGAGCGGCAGCATTCTTGAGTGCAGCAGTGACGCTACCAGCTGCAGCAATATGATTTTCTTTGATGAGGATGCCGTGCCAAAGTGCCAAGCGTTGATTTTGCCCACCACCTACACGCACAGCATACTTCTGCGCTTGGCGTAATCCCGGAATAGTTTTGCGAGTATCGAGAACCGCACAACCATTGGGGTTTGGGCTGATACCAGCAATCGCGTTAACATGATCGCGTGCAATCGAAGCCGTCCAAGAAAGAGTCTGTAAGAAATTAATACAGGGACGCTCAGCAGACAGCAGAGCACGAGAGTCTGCCTCAATATCGCAGACCTTGGTATCGGGCTTCATCAAGTCACCTTCGGTATAGTGCCAGGTCACTTTGGCTGAAGGGTCTAGTTTCTTGAGGGTGCCTTCAAACCAATCCACTCCGCACAGAACGGCAGATTGACGAACCATGAGCTGCGCTTTAACGGGCTTACTTGGAACAAGCATGGCAGTCCAATCACCAGTACCAATATCCTCCATCATGGCATCATCAATATTGCGTTGACGCGCTTGCTCTAAAGTTTCGTTACGTTCAAACATCAATTAAGCAGCACCGATGTTTTTGACAAAGCCATGCTGGGCTTTGGCAAGAAGGTCAGGATGATTTTTTGTAAAGTCCATCATGCGCTCAATGCACCCCAAAGCCTTTGAGCGAGTAGGCTCAGGAACAAAGATCTCGCCGGAAGCATTCTCGAGGCAATCTAAGATTCCTTGTAAGCCATTCATGGCCATCCAAGGGCAGTGAGCACAACTCTTGCAAGTAGCGCTATCACCAGCGGTTGGGGCTTCAATCAGAGTCTTATTAGGCGCTAGCTGACGCATGCGATGCAAGATGCCTTTATCGGTAGCTACGATATATTCAGTAGCGCTACCTTCGACAACGGCCTTAATCATGGCCGAGGTAGAGCCCACCACATCGGCCAAATCTACGACTGCTTGAGGAGACTCAGGATGTACCAAAATCATGGCATCAGGGTGAGCCGCTTTGAGTATTTCGAGTTCAACCGCCTTAAATTCATCATGGACGATGCAGGCGCCATTCCAAAGTAGCATGTCTGCACCTGTTTGTTCTTGGATATAGCGACCTAGATGACGATCAGGTGCCCAAAGGATCTTCTTGCCCTCAACTTTAAGTTGATGAACGATGGCTAAGGCACAAGAGCTGGTGACCATCCAGTCAGCTTGCGCTTTGACCGCAGCGCTAGTGTTGGCATAGACCACCACCTCACGATCAGGATGCAAAGCTCTAAAAGCAGCAAAGTCGGAAGCCTCACAACCGAGATCAAGAGAGCAGGTGGCCTCAAGATCGGGCATAAGGATGTGCTTCTCAGGACTTAGAATCTTAGCTGTCTCACCCATAAAGCGCACCCCAGCAACGATTAGATTCTGAGCTGAATGGTTCTTGCCAAAACGGGCCATTTCTAGAGAGTCGGCCACAAAGCCACCAGTTTCCCAAGCAAGATCCTGAATATCACCATCGACATAATAGTGAGCAATCAGCGCAGCATCTTTCTCGACCAATAACTCTTTAATACGGGCAATTACAGAGGCTTTATCAGGTCCGGATAAGTGAGGTGGGGTCTTGGCCCAAGCCTGGGCAGTGCAAGTTGCACCAGCAGCATCTTGCTGGGGGTAATCAAAGGCAATAGGGGTACTAACAGTTGAGTTCATAAGTAATTTTATCCTTCTTAAGATTATGTGAAGTAAGCTTGCTTGTTAATTCAAATGTAGCTACAATGTAGCTACATAAAAAAGGTGCATCAATTAACGTAGGAGAAATCAAAATGGCCGCAAACGCAGTGGTAAGAGCACGAATAGATGAAGACATCAAAAATGAAGCAACTCTAGTGCTAGAGGCTATGGGACTGACTGTATCGGATGCATTACGAATGATGATGGTACGGATTGCCAAAGAAAAATCACTTCCATTTGAGCCTTTGGTGCCTAACGCAAAAACGATTTCTGCTATGCGTGAAGCACGAGATCGGCAGTTAAAGTCATTTGGATCTACTAAGGCCCTAATGAAGGATTTGAATGCGAAGAATTGAGCGAACAACTCAATTTAAGCGTGATTACAAACGGCAAAAGAGGGGGAGATACAGGGCTGAACTGGATAGTTCTCTGGTGCAAATTATTGAGTTATTGATCGCTGATGTAGATCTTCCCGTGCGCTGTTTTGACCATCCATTAGTCGGTCTATGGAAGGATTTTCGAGACTGTCATATCAAGCCAGATCTGGTCCTGATTTACGAAAAGCCTAATCCAGAAATATTGAGATTAGTGAGGCTTGGCACGCATAGTGATTTAGGTTTATAAGGCGATTTTTTTGGGAAAATTTCAGTAATAAACCATCAAAAATCTACTCAGGTTAAAAGCTAAAAAATCATTTCAAAAATAGCAAAAAATCTGCATCATTTTTATTCAAAATAGGCAAACTATTGGTGCTAAAAATACAAAAGATTAAGCGTAAATTAAGAGACTATTTTTGTATAAAAAATTGATTCAAAAAGCAACCAATACTTAGCAATAAAAACTAAGATTCAAACTGTCAAGGATGGCCAGGTTCTTGAAGAATCACCGCCGATTGTGAACGACGCTAAATAAACCCTAGATTCATAGCTAAAGCTTATCTATGGAATAAAATAATCCCATGAAAAAATATCTAGCTTCCACCTTGCTTGTTAGCCTATTGGCAGTAACACATTCTTTTGCTGCCGATAAACCCAGCAAAGCAAATGACGTCGACTTCTTTGCAACCGTTAATGGGACGCCTCTTACACAAGGCTTGCTAGATCTGAATGTCAAAGCGGCTTTAGCGCAGGGTCAAAAAGATTCACCTGAACTCAAGAATGCCCTCAAAGATGAACTCATTAATCGTGAGTTACTCACACAAGAATCGATTCGCCAGGGTCTAGATAAAGATATCGATTTTCGGGATCAGATTGCTCAACTTAAGCAAACCTTAATGATTCAGGCATTTTTAGAAAATCACTTTCAAAAGAGCCCCATTTCAGATTCAAAGCTTCGCGAAGAATATGATCGTCAAAGAAAGCTCATTGGAGAAGGAGCATCAGCTACTCAATATCGTTTAAGCCAAATACTTGTTACTACTGAAACCGATGCGATTGATCTCATTCGCCGCATTCAGAAGGGTGAGTTATTTGGAAAAATGGCGCAAGAGCATTCCATTGACCAAGCTTCCAAAGCAAATGGAGGACAACTGGGTTGGGTTCTTCCTGGTCAAGTGGTCACACCAGTTGCTAACGTGATGGTTAATCTCAATAAAGGGGCTATTGCCAATGCTCCCATTCAGACTCAGGGCGGCTGGGTTATTTTGAAAGTTGATGATAAGCGCCCATTCAAATTCCCAACATTTGACGAGGCAAAGCCACAGTTGCGCCAAGCCATTGTGCAGCAGTATTTAACAGAAACCGTCAAGAAATTACGTGAAACTGCCAAGATTGTCCAGTAAGCTCTCTTCATGAGAAAAATTCTTCTATCGGTTCTATGTCTACTGAGCTTTCTATCTCTGCAGGCAACTGCAGGAGAAAAAGTGGCGTATCAAAACTTGATCGTTGATATCGGTGGTAGCACTTCGGAAGGCGGCAAAGGGCGTACAACCTCAAAGCTAACCAGCCCCTGCAGTTCCAGCCCCACCAGCCAACTCCCCAGGCATGCGTGCCTTAAAGATATTTTGGTATAAATCATGGGCTTTGGAATGCGCCAGGCCATAGTAGTCTTCCTCAGTAGCTTATTGATTGCTTGCTCTGCATCAAAAAAACCAATGGCTGTGCAGGTTCCCAATGATGCTTGGTGGCAATCTGCAAATACAGACCCAAGTGCAAGTAGTTCAGAGAAAAATCTGGCTACCGTGCGACAACAAATGATGAAGTCGGTGCCATTTCCATTTGTGGTGGGGCTCTCAGATTCAACAG
>JABMMT010000129.1 GCA_013205155.1 Betaproteobacteria bacterium
AAAATACAGTGCGGCATGATTTTTCACTCTGAGTATGGTGACGATAATAATTACTATATTGATACATGGCTCTATTCGCTAAAATTACCTGTAAACAAAACTGTATTTGAATCAGCTCTTTATTCCTTATACAAAAAACATCCAATTCTGAGATCAAGCTTTTCTCTTGACTCTGAAAGACCGCTGCAGTTAATTCATGCAGATGTACAGCCAAATATTACCTGGCATGATCTCCGAAATGAAAGTAAGTTGGTGTGTGGAGAAACCATTAAGCATGGATTAGAAATGCTGAAGCAGCATAAATTTGATTTTAGTAAACCAGGTCTTGCTAAGTTCCTCATCTATCAGACTGAAGATGATGTCATTAATTTCATTGTATGTACGCACCATGCGATTATTGATGGGTGGTCTATTTCGATTTTAACTTCTGAATTAATCAAATACTATTTTGCATTATTAAATAAACAAATCTTGAGCATAGATAGTGCGCCTCCATTGCAAAGTCATATAGCTAAATCCGAAATAGAGATTCTTGACGATACTCAGGCACAGCAACGCTGGAGTGATCGATTAACTCAGTTTAAGAGTTACGAACTTCCGGTTTGGCCTGGAATGAAGTCAAAAGGCGGAAAAAAACAGATTTTAGTTGACAAGGAAACGAGTGAACGATTAAAAATCATCTCCCAGGAGTTCGGAATACCACTCAAAGCCTGGCTATTTACAGCCTTTTCTTACCTGCTTGCCTGGTCTTCAGGAAAAAACTACTCTGCCGTGGGATTAGTTGTAAATGGGAGACCGGAAAATGAGCTTAGCAAAGATGCCTTAGGTTTATTCCTAAACACCATTCCTGTTGGTCTAAATACCAATGGAACCTGGATTGATATGGCCAGGGCTGCCTTTCTAGCAGAGGCGGAAATATACAACGATAGACTAATGCCATTGGCAGAAATTCAAAAACTGAATGGCGGGATCAGACCTTTTGAGGCCAATTTTAATTATGTACATTTCAGATTATTCTCAAATATATTAGATGAGAATAAATTTGTACTTATAGAGGCAGTCGACTTTTCTTGGCTAACTGAGATACCTTTAACTGCTAATGTCTCCATTAATCCCCATTCAGATGAAATAGAAATAAGCATTCTATATGGACCTCGGTATACCGAAAAACAAATCCAATGGATGTCAGACCGATTTGCTGAAATTATCATAAAAATTAGTCTCAGTCCAAACGCTTTACCAAGCATCCATGACCCACTACTCCCCAATTATCAAGCAAATCAATTGACATCGGCTGTCTCAAGCCCTGAGCCAATTCACATAGCAGCAATTAAAAACTTAACAAACAATATTAAAGATATTGCAGCTATTGATCATGACGGAGCGAAATATACTGCCGAGGAAGTATTAATTAGAGCCGAGAATCTTTCTGCCCTATTGAGCGAGGTGGGTGTATTGCCCGGTATGGCAATTGCTATTTTGCTACCCAGATCCCTAGACCATGTGATAGCCCAGCTTGCCGCACTGAATCTGGGGGCATGGTTTGTTTCGCTAGACCCCAGCATTAACATCGCTAGAAATATAAAAATAGTTCAGCAGTTAGGCAAAGTAATTTTAATTAAGGATAGCAATTTTGATGTACATGAAATATCAACAATTGCCCTCGCAACTGTAAATATTGGTCAAATAAATAACTCTGGCAAGCTAAATGGGCTCAGAGCTTCAGAACTACTACTTTCCAGAAGTGCTCCAATAGCTAGAGATGCTATTGCATATGCCATCTTCACCTCAGGATCTACCGGTGAGCCAAAAGGGGTCTTAGTTGGTCATAAAAGTATTGCATCCCACATGAGCTGGATGAATTCTGAATTTAATTTTTCCCCAAACGAAAAAATCATTCATAGGACTAATCCTGTATTTGATGCATCTATCTGGGAAATTTGGTCTCCGCTGATGACAGGGGCAGCACTAGTCGTCGCATCAGAGTCGTCATCAAAAGATCCTACATCTATTGCTGAATTGATTCAGTCTACAAATGCAACTATCTTGCAGTTGGTGCCCAGCATCTTAGAGACCATGGTTGATAGCAATTCCCTAGCGGCAAT
>JABMMT010000130.1 GCA_013205155.1 Betaproteobacteria bacterium
GATTACTACGGCACAGGCCATTGATCTCTATATTCGCTCAAACCATGGACGCTAAAGAAATAAATTAGCCTTTATGATCTCGTTATGAATACAACTCGCTTTTGCTTAGTACGTCACGGTGAAACCAATTGGAATGTTGAGGGCCGCTTACAAGGCCACACTGATGTCGACCTGAACGAACGTGGAATTACTCAAGCAGCCCAGATGGCGAGGGCTATCAAGGCGATTAATCTCCAATTTGATGTGCTCTACACCAGCGATTTGCAGCGTGCAGCTAAAACTGCAAATGCTATAGAAAAGTTATTTAATACAAAGGCTATTGTTGATAGTTCATTAAGAGAAAGACATCTCGGCATATTGCAGGGGATCACGACCAAGGAGGCTCCACAGTTTGACGCTGAACTTTGGAAGAGTCATATCAGCAGAGATATTCATGAGGAATTACGTGGCGGTGAAAGTATTGCTCAGCTTGCACAGCGCGTTCAAAAGGCGCTTGAAAAAATTCGTCTACAACATCTAGGTCAAACCATTTTGGTGGTGAGTCATGGCGGCACCCTAGACATGATGTATAGGCTCGCCAGTAATCAAGCTCTTGATGCTGAGAGGGCTATCTCTGTGCCTAATGCATCATTGAACTGGATTAGTCACGATGGGAGCTCCTGGAAAGTAGATCGCTGGGCAGATACTAGCCATCTGGACACGCTAGCTTTAGATAACTTAGATCTATAGCCCAAATCAAATACACCACTGCGGTGACCTAAAGTGGCGTATTTATTAGGTCTACATTCCACAGCCTCATGATGGTTTTTTCCTAGTCAGGAATGATGTATATTCATTTTCTATAGGCAATTAGAATTATCTCACTAGGAGACGTAAATGCAAAGTAGGTCCTTTGTTTATAGTTTGATCTTGTGCTGCATTTCATCAACTGCACTCGCACAAAACTCAAAATTTTCAGGTCCCTATGCGCAATTTGGTATTGGCTATCAAACTGCATCACCTTCTTTTTCCAATACAAGCCTAAGTGCAGCAGGGCAGACTCTTACACCGACTGTTTCCGTTTCAAATGCTAGCGGATTTACTGGCACAGTTACAGCAGGATATAACTTTTTCTCAGGCACACCCTTATTGCTAGGGCTAGGGATTGAATACACCCCATTTCCAACTTCGAATGCCACTGCCTCTGCAAGTTATAGCGGGAGCGTCGGTACTTATCAAAACTCCGCCTCAGTACGAGTCAATAACTCGTTAAATATTTTTATAGCCCCAGGATTGGCGCTGGATCAAAACAAGCTTTTATATGGCAAGGTGGGCTATACCGGTTCAAGCGCCAATGGCGTAAATACTGACTTTTATATGGGTGGTACTAGCCTTGGTTTTGGTTATAAACAGATTATTAGCGAAGGCTTTTATGGATTTGCTGAATATAACTATGTTAACTATGGAAGCCTCAATCGCTCACTCAGTGGTAATTTAAAAACACCAGCAAACATCAGCGTTCCAGCTACGCTTAATTCAACTGTCACTGCTACCTCCACAAACCTACTATTTGGCTTGGGCTACCAGTTCTAAATTAAAGGCCAATGCAAGCTACTGGCATATCCTGAAATGGTGTGCCAGGAATGCAATTGACGCCCACAGGCGAATAGCTTCTTGCAAGACAGCCGCTTAAAAGAAGCGTGAGTAGCAGCGTTATCAACAGTAGAGGTCTTTTTTTCATGTCAGCACTATTTAGGATAAAGTTAATCTTGAGGTGGATTAAAAAATAGAGTATTGCAGATATTTTCAATCTTTGCTGATGCGATCTTTTGCATGCAGAAATAATTTTTTACCGGCGATATTCAAAGCCAAAGAAATGATTGCAGTAAAAATACCGGTGACAATTGCTTCTGTAGCAAAGCCTCCAAAATGACTTGGGTGCACAATCAAATCAGCAACAAATACTGTGGCGCCTGTGATTGCAGCGACAATATATTTATTGCTAAACCAGCGATGAGAAAAAAGGGAGAAAATAAATACCCCAAGCCCTGTCAGAAAACCTGTTTCAAGCGCCTTTTGAAGATGTCCCAAGGTGGCTAACCAAATATTGCCCTGAACCATAACCAATAAGCAAGCCGGGGTGGCCTCATAAAATGGAGTAATAAATAATTTAAATTTTTGAGCAAGCATGTTGGCTCATATTAATATTTTTTCCAGCCCTTAGGAAAAACTAAAGTATGAGCCTCACCATTTTCTAACATGGCGTCTAAGCCGCCCTCTTTAATCTGCTGCACCAGCTCTTCTGTATAGGGTGTTCCTACCGCCAATACTTCTTTTGGCATTGTGAGCTCTGATGAAAGCGTAATCTCTAAATCCATCGTTTTTTGTAATTGCCACAATTGACTTAAGAGCTCTTCATAAGGAAGACCAAAAAGGGGCGTGTGGATAAGATATTGAGGCCAAGTATCGACACGCCACTGACGGATACTCTCTAAATGCAGGTCGCCAAAGACCAAACGATCAATCTGAGCGCTCGTTTGCGTAACAATTAAATTAAATGCTTCCTGAATGCTCGTCTTGTAATCTGTATTGGGAAATAATGGTACGAGACATAAAGGTAGCTTTAGAAATTCTGCTTGCTTTGCAATGTTTTTAATATGAATATTTTGAATCGAGACTCTACTGGTCAATGCGCCAAAGCTTGTCAGTAGGATGACCTTCTTTTTGTCCTGAAGCAAGTGCTGTAAGGCCAATAGACTATCTTTTCCGCCAGACCAAAATAAAATATCGACACTCTCATCATTGCCAGACCAATTCATGAGCGCAGGCGCAGAAAATGACTGCTTGATAAGATTGGGATCGCCGACATTAATATGGCCATAAGGGCAATGCCTACAAGAATTTCCACAACAGGCGCCTTGTTTTAGGAGCGCTTTGCTAGTCAGAACCTGGTATCCCGAGGCGGGATCTATATAGGTATTGCGCCCAGCGTTACAGGCTGCCAGGTGCAGATTATCAATGTCAGCGTTCAAGCTAAAACCTCTTGAGTAAACTGAGATTGAGGATATCGAGCAATCGAATCAAACGCCCTTAGCTGTAATTGTTCCCTGAGTTGTTCGTTATCCACTAGCGCCACGCAGTGGCTTACCAGATCTTCATATTTCGAAGCACAAATACCATCTTTGTAAATAGAGTCTATTGAAGTTGCCTCATTGACCTCTCCAACAACTGCTACAGAATTAGTGAGTAAATAGAAGACTCTGACAATCTCAAAAATTTGCGATTCGTAATAATGGTGATTTAACACTACCTTGGAGCGCTCTATCCATTGATCTCGCTCTTGACCATAAACGCCGAATAAGGCCTTTACCTTAAGCCCTTTGAGCTCGAGCTCATCCAAAATTACTTTTCTTCTTTCATTTATTGAACCATAAAATAAGATATCGATATCTTTTGGTTTGCTTAAATCAAGTCGAGCAAGCTCTTTTTGATAACCAATTTTTAAAAGTTTTGTTTTATCAATTCCAAGTTGTTTAAATTTTTTGATATTTTTGGGACTGTAATCCCATATCTGAAAATGTTTCGCCCAAGAAAATATGGGTTTATTCCAATCAGTCTCGCCGTATACCTGCTCTGTGTTGAGCAAAATAGTAGAAGCTGGAAGCTCAGAAATAAATCTAGGATCTAGGAGGTGGCAACCAATCAAGATATTAGTGGCATTGGGGTCAGGATTATTAAAGCCAAAACTTGCCTCATACCCAAGATCTTTTAATGAAAAGTACAGCAGCTCACCCAGCTCTAAAAAAGCATAAGAGTGTATGTAGTTATCTGGCTGAACTAGGCAAACATTAAATCGAATCATTTATTTCTAGGCTAAATCTTCAAGCTCACTCTGAGACATTGGCTGATTCATATGATTTCCTGAATATATTGGAATCATCATACAAGACTCCATGCTAATGAGTTCAGCAGTGGGATAAATTAAAACTTGAGCAAAGTCCATTCGCTCAGATTAATCTTGCCATCCTTATCTTTATCTGCAGCGTCAAAATTGAGAACTGGGATACCTGCCTGTTTCGCTTCTTCGCGAGAAATATGGCCATCTTTATTTTTATCAATCACAACGAATGAACGAGGAGGTGGATTTGTTTTACCGATATCTGGCGGGGTAGGTGATTGAGCCATCATTAACGATGGTGACAGAAAAATAACCGCTAATAAAATGCCTTGAATATTCATTGCTACCCCATTCTTATCTGCGTAAAGTACTTAATAGCATATTACTACCTTAAATAATTTCTAGTACCTTGCTTAAGGAACAGCCTTCATAGTTCGGCCTGTCTCCAATTTCTTCATATGGATGTCCAAGGCGATTCACCCAAAATACATCGAAACCAAACCACTTCGCTGCTAGCGCATCCCAAGCATTGCTAGAGACAAACAAAATTTTATTTTTACTTACAGAAAATTCTTTCAATAAAAGCGCATAGGCCTGTGGAGCTGTTTTAAATAAACGAACATCCTCAATGGTCACTACCTTATCTAAATAAGGCTTCAAACCGTTGCTTTGCACTACTGTTGCCAGCATATCTTTACTACCATTAGATAAAATAGCAGTGGAAAGGCCTCTTTCTTTAATGCTCTTGAGCACCGTTAAGCTGTCATCATAGCCCGTGAGCTTGGCATACTGATCCATTAAGCGCTTTTCGTTTACTGCACTGAGCTCTAAACTCATTCGTTTACAAACATAATGCAGTGATCGTATTGTCAAGTCCCAAAATGGCAAATAGTATTTACTGCCAGAAGGATTGGGATCACTCAAGGTGACTAGGCGGGTATATTCAATCTGTCGATCACGCCACATTAAAGTTAATGCTTGCCCATGACCTGGAAATAATTCTTCTGCTAGTTGCGCCATGGAGTAAACATCAAATAATGTCCCATAAGCATCAAAAGCAATGAGCTGATACTTACTAGACCCTGCAGCGGGATTCATTACCTCTATCATCTAACTCCATCACTACTTTTTAGACTTATATTTTTGTATAGCCCCTTTTAAATCAGAATATTCCTCACAACCAAAAGTGCAGGCTTTATCTAATCTGGCCAATAATGCCTCAGCCCCAGGCAAATCATTATTCATTAACTTTAGCTCTCCGTAATACTCGAGAGCCCCGCGATGCGCTGGATTTATTTTTAATGCAGCTAGATAGTATTTTTCAGCACCAAGTAAGTCAGGTGGCTGTTTTTTGCGAAGACTGTAGCCCAATAAATTATTCCAATCGGCTGAACTTATTTCATTGGCCTCCTGTAATTGCTTTATAGCCTGATCGTATTTTTGAGCCTTAATGCTTGTCCTTACATCAGTTAACCAAATCGAGCCTGGCTTAGCAGGCTCTGTATCTGCGGCTTGAGATAATCCAATCGTTAAAAGGAGCAATAGAAGGATAGGGAATATTTTTTTCATTTGAGGAATTATAGGTAAGAATATGTCTTTATATACCGATTATTTAATTTCTGCCAAAGCCGGGGCAAAAGAAAAAACCACCCGAAGGTGGTTTTGCGCATACCTGATGTGCATATCCAAAAGCATTAAAAAATGATCCCAAGGCTCCTAATCATTCAATAATCCGAACGATTAATTCTGGAAGTCCGTCGACATGGCCTTTAAGAACGTCGCCTTTTTTAACTGCAGCTACGCCTGCTGGCGTTCCAGAAAAAATCAAATCGCCAGGCTCAAGCGCGAATAATGTCGATAAGTAGGCAATAGTATCTGGCACATTCCAAATAAGCTGATTTAAATCACCTTCTTGACGTAACTCATCGTTGACAAAAAGTCGGATGGCACCATTACTTGGATGGCCGCATTGATCAACAGGCATCAAGGCAGAACAAGGTGCAGACTGATCAAATGCCTTGCCGGTATCCCAAGGGCGACCCATTTTCTTTGCTTCACCCTGCAAATCACGACGTGTCATATCTAAACCAACCCCATAACCCCAAACATGATCAAGAGCCTGTTCAGGAGCAATGTCTGTGCCACCTTTGCCAATCGCCACAACCATTTCAATTTCATGATGAACATCCTTTGATAAGCTTGGATAAGCCATATCCTGACCGTCTGTCACGATCGCAGTAGCTGGCTTCATAAAAAAGAAGGGGGGCTCTCGGTCTGGATCATGTCCCATTTCACGAGCATGATCTGCGTAATTTCGCCCAACACAAAAAATTCGATTTACTGCAAAACGGTGAATTTCCCCTTCAACTGGAATGGAGTTCACTTTAGGGGGATCAATCACAAATTCGGTGCTCATTACTGTCCTTTCCAGGTTGATTAAATGTTCTCTGTTGGGGTTCTAGTTTGAATAAAAGATCTAGCCCCCATTACCAGAAAACGACTATACCAAATTGATGGTGGGTAGCCAAAGATTATGCTATTTTAGTCAGGCGACTTTTCCCAAAATAACAATTAGGAGACTAATGCAATGAAACGTAAATTATCCAGGCTCATAGGCCTTTTTTTGACGGCAGGCATCTTGGTTGGCTTACCCCTGCTAGCCCATGCCCAATCTGATTATCCCAATAAACCCATACGTCTTATTGTTGGCTTCCCTGCTGGAGGCTCAACTGACATTGTGGCACGCGTCGTTGCACAAAAATTAGGCGAGCGTTTAGGTCAGACTATTATTGTCGAAAATAAAGGCGGTGCTGGTGGCACGATTGGTACCGATGCTGCTGCTAAGGCGGCTCCAGATGGCTACACTCTCACGCTGGGAACAACCAGCACAATGGCAGTGGCTCCAGGTGCCTACTCTAGGCTTGGCTATGATCCAATCAAGAGCTTTGCCCCAATCTCCCTTGTGGCTGTGACTCCCTACTTGTTAGTAGTTAATCCACAAGTTCCTGCTAACTCCTTGGCTGAATTGGTGGCATTAGCTAAAAGTCAACCAGGTAAATTGAACTTTGCATCAGCGGGTAATGGTTCTACTACCCAGCTTGCAATGGAAATGCTCAACGATGTTACTGGTATGAAGATGACTCACATTCCTTATAAAGGCAATGCCGATGCAGACTTAGCCATCGTCTCCAATCAAGTGCAAGTTCTCTTTGGGTCGATGCCAGCTTTACTACAACACGCTAAAGCTAATAAACTCCGTGCGCTTGCCGTAGGGAGTCCTAAGCGCTCACCAGCGTTACCAGAGATCCCTACCGTTGCAGAGCTAGGTTACCCAGGATTTGAAGCGGCCTTATGGCTGGGAGTATTAGCGCCAAGTGGAACACCTAAGCCTATTATTGATAGACTGAATAAAGAACTGGTCGCTATTGCGGCAACGCCTGATTTCAAAGCAGCGATGGATAAAAATGGCGCAGATGCTACCAGTAATACGCCCGAACAATTTGCAAACTTAATCCAAAATGAAGTGGGCAAGTACGGCAGTATCATTAAAAAGCTAGGCATCAAATTAGACTAGTCCCAAGGTAAATGAATCCGATGCACATTCTTTAAACACTATGTGCATCGGCATAAATGCCCTATCAATAAATCTAGTGCTTCTGCGCCACAATGTTAATAACACCCTTCATTCCAGCTTCATAGTGACCAGGCTCAAAGCATGCCATAACGTATTGCCTGGGCTTTTTAAAAGTCCAAACTAATTCTGCTTGTTGTCCTGGTTTTGCTGAAATTTCATTTGTATGGTGATGCCCTTTGGTATTGGGGTTAGCCATCTCTTTAGCGTGAGCAATGATTTCTTTTTCTGCGCCAATCACCAGCTCGTGATCTACCCCACCCTTATTAACTAAAATGATCAAGGGCGTAGCTGACTTTTAAATCCTGTGTACGCGAAGCCTCATGCGAATATTTCAAAAAATTTTCTCGATGTCTTCTGTAGAATAAAAGTCCCTCTTTGAGACTCGCCACTGTCGCATCTTGTTCGATCATCTTGTCCCATAGGTTCCAATCTTCTTGGGGATGAGCGCCATCTTCGTATCGCTTCTTATAGCCAATTTTTTGCCCAAAAGACGTGCGGTACATCATTGACCCATGGTGCTGATCTTGACGATCCCAATATAAGTCGCCCTGGTAAGACAGGGTCTCACCGGGCACCCGAACTAATATTTCTTCTTTTAACTCACCTGTAACAACAATGTCGTATGTGACAATATCTGCGCTGGCTTTTGATAACAACTCAATTGCGTCTGAACGCAGCCAATTATCAGCGCCTATGAATAGAACATACTCTGTATTGATCTGAGACAGTATGTCTTGAAAGTTATCCACAACCCCTAAATTTTTATGTCTCAATATATATTCAATTTCAGGATATAGGCTTGGCAAATGATTGCAATCTAAGCCGCCATCATCAACAAATAAAATCCTTGTAGGTGAAGTGGTTTGGGAGAGCAGTGACTCGATGCAATGCGCTGCAAGGTGTCCGTATCTATAGGAGGCAATAACGACTGTAATCATAATGTGTAGAATTAGAGCACGAAATTATGACATTAGGGCTCATAAAATCTAAACCGCCGAATTCTCCACCCAGACCAAAGTTAAAGCCCAATCAATCAGGGCCCGAGAAGACTCAATCCAATATTACCGGCGGTTCGCTTAGTCACCTTAATTTATATGGTGCTAATCATTCTCTTTAGCTATATTGACACGACTAATAATCCAGCAAGCTCCGGCAATCATGATGATGGCCCCGCTCTCATAGAGCAAGATTGCAGGATTTCCATCTTTGCCCTGAAGGATAATTAACCTACTCAATGCAGTCATTGCAATAAATAAAGGTATGGTAATTGGAATGCGATGGCTAGAATAAAAGGCTGCCAGCATACCAAGTACCTCGGCATAAATAAACATGAGCAACAGATCCTGCAGCTCAACGCGACGATTATTAATAAGAGAAAAAATTTCTTGGCCCATTGCAGCAACAGTAAAAATTGCAATAATAATGAGAAATAATTTTTCGACTAAGCCAATAATATTTTTTACATTCATACGCTGACCTTTTTTAATTTGGAATTCAACTACGCAAACCGCTTAATCTATCTAAATCAAATATTAGCGATGATTTCTAATAAGATACCTCAACAAAAGCCATTTTAGAAAAATGGTTGTGAAAAAATATCCCCTGGAAGGGATCCCCTGCACATCATTGCGGGGTTTAAAGTGTTTAACTGGTATTTCGAGCTTATTGACTACCAAACCACATAGTCATCAACGGCATATAACTTACATTTAGCGCTTGCTTTCTTTTCACACCTACTTAAGGCGCTCGCTAAGGGGTCATCACCGCCATACTCCCACCCATAATTCTTGGTTTCACTAATAGCAAATGCCTTTGGAAAGGGTTTTTCTAAAAATAGGCTATATGCTTTTCTCATCGAATCTGTTGAATAGGGAATTTTTTCAAGCTCCCCAATTTCAGCAAATTGGGTTTTAGATGGGACTTCCGTGCGCGGTAAAGGCTGAAATTGAGGGTTAACAACCTTAGAAGACATGCCAATAGACTCAAGAAACTTTGTAAGGTAGGGCTCCCAAATAGCTCTACCATCATTGCTTGTAAATAATAGATGTGAATCACTAGCAAAAGTTCCATAGGCTACAAATTGAGACTGAGGATTTCCTACCCTGTAACGCTCGAACATAGCGTCTGAGGTTTGCCTAGAAAAAAAGGAATCGTTATCCCCGTAGAACCATATTGTTGGGACTTTAGTTGCCTTGCCAAAATCCTCAGCCGTGCGATATAGATCTGACTGCCAACCACCACAACTTTCATTTTTTAAGCCACCTGCAAAATTTACTAGGCCTTTAACAGATTTGTCTGGCTTGCTGGCGCCATAAGCCAGGGTTGTCCAACCACCATGCGATTGACCAACTATTAATGTCTGAACTTTATCTACATAAGGAAGTCCATGAGCATATTCAATTACAGGCTGAATATCTTCGGCTTGAAGTAAGCCATTTGCTTTCATTGAACAAGACCCGTCAGAATAATTTCCGCCTGATTTTGAAAATCCTTGGCGCATTGGAACAAAAACTACATAGTTCCGCTCTAAGAAATATCTTATTGGCGATAGAGGTCTATAGCGACTCTGAAAGTGTGAATTTCCAAAGCTTTTTCCATGATTAATAATCACCAATGGGAATGGCCCATCCCCATTCGGTTTAAATATTGTTGTTTCAAGAGAAATCGAACCAATCAACATTTTTTTTGGGACAAAAATCACCTCTTCATTTAATTGCGTTGCCGCCAATAACTTAAAGGGGAAGAGTGCCACCAGGAGGCAAAAAATTAGTCGAATCATTTCAACGATTTTGCTTGAATTGCTCATTATTAGCAAAAGTCTTGCCTGTTAATCTATCAATGAAAAAACCACCCGAAGGTGGTTTTGATGATTCTTAGTGACCCAGAGCGAAATCAAGCTGGGCCAAGGATCTTTAATCTAGTAATTACTTACGCTTATTAACTGCATCCTTAAATGCTTTACCAGCACCAAACTTAACAGTCTTAGCTGCTGGAATCTTAAGCTCGGCACCAGTCTGTGGATTGCGGCCGATACGAGCTGCACGCTTCCCAGATTTAAAAGTACCAAAGCCAATTAACTGAACATCGTCGCCTTTAGTAACGGCCTTGATAATTGTTTCAATTGCTGCATTAAGGACCCGATCTGCGGATGCTTTAGAAATTTCTGCATCGTTGGCAATCTTTTCTACTAATTCTGATTTATTCATTCTTTTCTCCTAGGGATTTTTTTATTCAGCTTGCATTGCCAATTTAGCAAAAACTAGCTTACCTATAATACCCAACCTCAAATAAAAAAACCACCCAAAGGTAGTTTTAGCGATTTTTGGTGGCTCGGCGTGGAATCCAAGAGGGCCCCAGGATGCCTGATCCTTGAGGAGGCTACTCCCCAACACTAGATTGAACTTGGCCAGTTTTAATCCACTGAATAAGGGCTTTTGAGGTCGCCTCCTCCCTGCCTCCCATTGAATGTAGATGGGTTCCGCCACAAACATCCCCCGTACC
>JABMMT010000131.1 GCA_013205155.1 Betaproteobacteria bacterium
AACACGTAAAGCATTGACTTCGTATGTCACTTTTTCAGCGGCAAGGACTTTTTCTAAATGCTCAACAATCAGCGGCACTGGCATTTGCTTGAGGTTGAACTGCAAGCAACGAGACAAAATAGTTACTGGAATCTTTTGTGGATCAGTGGTCGCCAGAATAAATTTGATGTGCTCTGGTGGCTCTTCTAGGGTTTTGAGTAGGGCCGGAAATGCATCGCGACTGAGCATATGCACCTCGTCAATCATGTAAACCTTATAGCGTGCATTAGCAGGCGCATAAGCAGCCTTCTCAAGCAAGTCACGAATATCATCAATACCGCGATTGCTTGCAGCATCCATCTCAACATAATCAACAAAACGTCCTTGATCAATGCCGGTACAAGCTGGGCATTTACCGCAAGGCTGTGATGTCATGCCACCTTTGCCATCTTCACCAGTGCAATTGAGTGCCTTAGCCATAATGCGAGCAATGGTGGTCTTACCCACTCCACGAGTGCCAGTAAATAACCATGCGTGATGTAAGCGGCCTTGATCCAAGGCATGACTTAAAGCCTTGACCACATGGTCTTGACCGAGCAATTCAGGGAAGGTTTTGGGGCGCCAGGAGCGGGCCAATGCAAGTGCTGTCATGTCATCCATTCTAACAAGCTAAAATGGAATTGGACGGGCCTCCCCGCATGGTGGGTTGGATAACCTGGTCAGGTCGGGAACGGAGCAGCCAAACCCAATTTCTGCCAGTGCCGGGGGTCAGGCTCGTCCATCCTTACTTCAGCTTTTCTTCCCATAACGTATCGCTAATTGAACTAGGGTAATTTAATCGCTGGTGGGCTAAAAAGAAAAAAGCCCATCAAAAGATGGGCTTTTTTGAGCTAATTAAAGCACTAGTTACTACAAAGGCCTCAAGGACAATGCATTTATTTTAAAGAATATTTTTTCATGATGCAACAACATATTTTTAAGATGCCCTTAATTAATGAGAGCGGTGAAGTTCGCGAGTTGACCTCTGAGGACATCAGGCAATTTAAGTCAGCGAAAGAAGTTTTACCACCCTCCTTATTAGAAAAACTCGCTATACCTCAGTCTCCCAATGATCTAGAAGATTAGGGTCTGTGAGTTAAGAGCCAATCTTTCAGAGCTAGGTCGATTTTTGTCTGCCAGCCAGCACCTGCAGACTTGAACTGCTCAATGACCTCAGCGGATAAGCGAATGGTCGTTAACTTTTTAGGCGATTTGCTCACGCTACCAACAGGCCTACCCCGTAATTTTTTTGCAAATGCGTTACGACCTTCATTCTCAGAAACTACCTTTCCATCGATAGCCCATATGCCACGCTTTAAATCTTCTGTTGTTATTTCAGGGGCGTCATCAGAATCAACCCATTCCTTGTGCGTACTCTTTAATTTCACGTTCATTCGCTTTCCTCATCGAAATCACTCTTCTCTTCACACCTCGGATAGTCCAAACCACCACAATCAAGCGGCCATCTAAAAATCCAAGAGTAATAAATCGTTTCTCGCCGTAACTCTCTCGCTGATCCTTAAAGGTATGAATGGTGCGACTAAAGACCTCTCCAGCACGAGCAAAATCTAAGTCACGGTTTAATAGAGTCTGAATACGCTTTTGCTCATCAAACTCTATATCTAAGTTTAATTGTAATTACAAATAATTAAAGAATGCGCAGGAAACGCATAATCCCCCAGATCATCCAAATAAAGAGCAGGACTAGGACAGTTCGCGCATCTAGAGAAATTCTAAATAGCTGTAATTGTTTGTGGCAACACTCAATAGAAACTCGCAAACTGAATCCTCCTCTAGATAGAAAGATTCAGCGTAGAGCTTTAGATAGTGAAATCCTAGGGATTGAGGATGAATTACTTGTAGGAAAGAATTGATCTAATTTTGACCTTATTTACTCATTTTTAGCACGATCATGCTAATATTTAGCTATGTCACTATCCAGCGCACTGTTTACTAGCAGCCAAAGCCAAGTTTTAGGATGGATCTTTGGTCATCCTGAACGAGAATTCCATTTCAGCGAACTGTTGCGCCTTACTCAATTGAGTAGCGCATCACTACAGCGAGAACTCAATCGACTTTCTGAAAGTGGAATTGTTAATTCTAAAAAATTTGGTAATTTAAGAATATTTAAAGCCAATCAGAAGTCACCCGTTTACCAAGAGCTTCATAGTCTTGTTAAAAAAACTTTGGGTATTGATCATGAAATTAGTCTTGCATTAGTCCCACTTCATCAAAATTTAGAACACGCTTTGATCTATGGATCAGTTGCAAAAAATACTGATACAGCAAGTAGTGATATTGATCTGATGTTGGTCGGTAAGAATTTACGTCTTGGTAAAATATTGGATCTACTCACCCCAGTTGAATCTAAGATAGGACGAAAAATTAATACTACCTGCTACACACCCAAAGAATTTGAAAGCCGTCGTGCTGAGCGCACCTCGTTTGTTAATAAAGTTTTAGCACTCCCTACTATTGTTGTGTATGGTGCAGCAATTGACTAAACCAAATCTAGATAACTTATACAAAAATGGACACCTCAAACAAGAACCCTGCGATCAAGAAGAAATTGGGCGAATGCTCGAGATCTCCCATAGGCGCTTATTAGATTCACAGATAGAAGAGATGTCTATAGAAGGTCGATTTACCTCTGCCTACAACGCCGCCCACGGCGCCGCCGTAGCAGCCCTTCGCTGGCATGGCTACAGAAGCGAGAATCGTTTCATGGTCTTCCAGTGTCTTGGCGATACGCTAGCGTGGCCTGCAAACAAATGGAGAGTATTTGATTTAGCCCATCAGAAGAGAAACCTAGCTGAATACGAGGGCTATCTTGAGATTGAAGAGTCCACCATTAAAGAACTGCGAGACTTAACTAGCTCATTAATGAGGGATGTTGAGAAGCTGGTGAAGATGAAGTAAGCACATCAGCAATCAGTTCAAGCAATAGACTCTTTAACAACAGAATGACTAGGGCCTCCGCAGAGGCCCTAGTCATTATCAGAATTATTAGCTTCTGGGAGTTTTTACTTTTACTTATTTTGCCACTCTGATTTACTCTCGTGGGTCATATGATTTTGCGCCAGCATTTTTTTTCGAGCTAAGTGCTGCCAAATCAAACGCTCTTGAACTTGCTCATTATTTTCTAGCTCAAATGAAGATGGATCATTCTCATCATCCGGTATTAATACTTGTTGAATTTGCATAACTTACCCCTTGCAAAATAAAAGATGGTTGCCAATGAATCGTTGCATACGCTCTGTATCGAGACCAGACCTTGGGGCACTGCATCGGTCCATCAGCTAAAAATTAGTGTGAACCTGCTAAGTGATGTTGTCTATTAGAAATTAATCTTTTTTTAGATGATGAAATCCTATTGCAAAGCACCAAAAAAATAATTGCAATAGCGGTTGCTCACTTACTAATAATTTTGCTAGGGAAACTTTTTAAAAGATCGGATTTTTAACTACAAGCGCTGCAATCATATTTACTGATTACTAAACCTCAATCAGGTCTGAACGCCAACCCTTATTACGCACTTCTCTCACAACAATTTTCTGATTAATAAGTCGCTCTACTGTGGTAATTCTATTCACTACTGAACTGACGGTCTGATCGCCGTCTGCATGAGCTAAATACAAAACCCGAATCATCTTGTCTGCCCATTTTGGTAAGCGCCCATGCTTTTCCCACCGAGCAACTGATTGAACATCAGCCCCCATCATGGCGCCTAGCCCAGCTTGGGATAGGAGCATTCCAGCGCTCCTGATATATCGAAACTCAATACCACTTAAAGAACTTGTTTTAGCAGCCAAAGCTAAACAGATGACTTTGGT
>JABMMT010000132.1 GCA_013205155.1 Betaproteobacteria bacterium
AGCGCAACAGAAATCCAAAATGCACTGGAAGATTACGCCCAAAGCAGAAAAGTGGATCGCACCACAACCATTGGCTTAACTGACTTTATGGCCAGAGTCTTTACTTCTAACTTAGCACCTGTAGTACTAGCCCGTGGATTAGCCTTATCGGCTCTTCAGTGGCTCCCCTCTGCGAAGACAGCCCTGGCTCGCCAGATGATGTTTGGCAGGCGCTAAGCCGCTTAAATCGAATGCAATAGAAGATTGCCGTCGATCTAACTTGTACCATGTAATATGCCTAATTTTTAGGCATATTTAGTCCCGACTGTGCTAAAGTATCAAGCTCTTCATGCACAACAAAGTCGCTCTAAGTCCAAACCTCCTAAAAATGCAGATTGGTCAACACCTCCTGGCAAATCGACTCTTTGTTGCCCCTATGGCTGGCGTAACAGACCGTCCCTTTAGACAGCTATGTAAGCAGTTAGGCGCTGGATACGCTGTCTCAGAAATGGTTGCCTCCAATGCTCTACTTTGGAAAAGCATCAAGACTCAACGTCGCGCTAATCACGTAGGAGAATTTAAGCCGATCGCCGTTCAAATAGCCGGTGCAGATCCTGTAATGATGGCAGCTGCTGCTAAATTAAATGTTGATCATGGCGCGCAAATTATTGACATCAATATGGGATGCCCTGCAAAGAAGGTTTGCAATGTTGCTGCAGGGTCAGCGCTACTTCGAGATGAAGTACTAGTACAAAAAATATTAGAGGCTATAGTCAAGGCAGTTGGCGTTGGACCAGATGCTGTACCAGTAACATTAAAGATTCGTACCGGCTGGGATCGTGAACATAAAAATGCAATCGATATCGCCAAGATTGCAGAAAAATCTGGCATTTCTATGTTGACCGTTCATGGTCGTACCAAGGCTGATCTCTATCATGGTGAGGCTGAATACGACACGATTACCGCAGTTAAAAGTAGCGTAGCTATACCAGTGGTTGCTAACGGCGACATTACAAGCCCAGAAAAAGCAGAGTTTGTACTTCAGACTACTGGGGCCGATGCGATCATGATTGGTCGTGCAGCCCAAGGTCGGCCTTGGATATTCCGTGAAATTCATCACTACCTAAAGACTGGTGACAAACTGCCAACCCCTGAAATTAGTGAGATTCAAGGGATTATGAATGTGCATCTCCTTGATCATTACGAGTTCTATGGCGAACATATTGGTCTGCGTACTGCCCGCAAACACATTGGCTGGTACTGCAAAGGCTTGAGAGATTCACATGCATTTCGTCAACGGATGAATACAGCTGATGATTGCAAGACCCAATTACAAATGGTCAATGATTATTTTGATGAAATGAAATCACACTCTGATCGTTTACTCTTTTTAGAAGCAGCCTAATTATTTTTTAGTATTGATAGACTTTATGAACAATAAACACCCGATTACCGAATGTATTGAGACTCAGTTGCAAGGCTATCTGAACGACCTCAAAGGCACACCACCGAACGATATTTACCAAATGGTTTTGGCGGTGGTTGAAAAGCCAATGTTAGAGCTAGTGATGCAACACGCCAAACAGAATCAATCTTTGGCCGCTCAATATCTTGGCATTAACCGCAACACCCTGCATAAGAAATTAGTTGAACATCAACTTCTAAAGTAATTTAAAAAATATTCATATATTTAATCTTTATTCCTAATCCTCAATGATCCGTTCAGCCCTTCTTTCTGTTTCCGATAAAAATGGCATTGTGCCTTTTGCAAAAGCACTTCATGAGCAAGGCATCAAGCTGATCTCGACCGGTGGAACCGCAAAACTCTTGGCTGAAAATCACCTGCCAGTAGTCGAAGTTGCTTCGCTAACCAAGTTTCCAGAGATGCTAGATGGTCGTGTCAAAACCTTACATCCGATGGTGCATGGCGGTTTATTAGCGCGTAGGGATTTTCCTGAGCATATGGCGGCTTTAAAAGAGCATGGCATCGACACGATTGATATGCTTGTGATTAATCTCTATCCGTTTAATGAGACAGTGGCCCGCGAAAACTGCTCGTTTGAAGATGTCATAGAGAATATTGATATTGGTGGCCCAGCGATGCTCCGTGCGGCTGCGAAGAATCATCAAGATGTCACTGTATTAATTTCTCCAGATGATTACGCTCCGGTATTAGCCGAGATGACGGCCAATTACAATACCGTTTCCTATCAAACGAATTTGGGCTTAGCTAAAAAGGTCTTTGCGCACACTGCACAATACGATGGTGCCATTGCAAACTACCTCTCATCACTTGGCAATAAGTTAGAGCACAAAACACGTTCAGCTTTCCCAGAAATGCTCCATCTTGCTTTTGAAAAAGTACAAGAAATGCGTTACGGTGAAAACCCACATCAATCTGCTGCTTTTTATAAAGATATTCATCCAGTTACTGGCGCCCTTGCCAATTATAAGCAACTCCAAGGCAAAGATCTGTCTTATAACAATATTGCTGATGCCGATTCTGCTTGGGAATGCGTCAAAAGTTTTTCTCATCATTCTGGCGGAGCAGCAGCTTGCGTGATCATTAAGCATGCCAATCCTTGCGGTGTAGCGGTTGGCGCTAATCCACTTGAAGCTTATCAAAAAGCTTTTAAAACGGATCCGAGCTCTGCCTTTGGCGGCATTATTGCCTTCAATGTTGCTTGCGACGGTCCAGCAGCTGAAGCGATTTCGAAACAATTCGTTGAAGTATTGATTGCCCCTAGTTTTAGTGCTGAAGCAAAAATAATCTTTGCCGCAAAACAAAATGTACGTTTACTTGAAATTCCGCTGGGAACTGCATTTAATACCTTTGACTTGAAACGTGTTGGTGGTGGTTTATTAGTTCAATCGCCTGATGCCAAAAATGTTTTAGAAAATGAAATGCGAGTAGTGAGCCAACGATTACCAACCCCCAGGGAAATGAATGACATGATGTTTGCTTGGCGCGTTGCTAAGTTTGTTAAATCAAATGCGATTGTCTATTGTGCAGATGGCATGACTCTTGGCATTGGAGCCGGTCAAATGAGTCGGGTTGACTCTGCCAGAATGGCGAGCATTAAGGCTGAAAATGCTGGCTTGAGTCTCAAAGGCTCTGCTGTGGCTAGCGATGCCTTTTTTCCTTTCCGTGACGGCTTAGACTTAGTTGTCAATGGCGGTGCGAGCTGTGCTGTTCAGCCTGGTGGCAGCATGCGTGATGATGAGATCATTGCCGCTGCCAACGAACATGGTATTGCCATGGTCTTTACTGGCACTCGCCATTTCCGTCACTAAGTCAGTAGACATTAATACTTCATGCGCTGGATAGGAATCGACCCTGGCTTACGTACCACTGGATTTGGTGTGATAGATGTAGATGGTCAAAAGTTGACCTATGTAGCCTCAGGCATCATTGAAAGCGGCGATCCCGCCAAGGGTTTACCTGAGCGCTTAGGCGCACTTTATTCTGGGATGAAAGAAGTACTAGAAACCTATCGGCCTGAAGCAGCCGCCATAGAGGAAGTCTTTTTAAACGTTAATCCTCGCTCTACCCTCATGCTAGGGCAAGCTAGAGGGGCTGTCATTGCCGCCCTGGTTTCAGAAAAACTTCCTGTGGCTGAGTACAGTGCATTGCGGGTCAAGCAGTCAATTGTAGGCACTGGGCGTGCTGCTAAACCACAGGTTCAAGAAATGGTAAAGCGGCTTCTTAGACTCAATCGTGCGCCTGGTACGGATGCCTCTGATGCACTAGGTGTCGCTATCTGCGCAGCTCATCATGCTCAAATACCAAAAGCGATTACTGCAACACTCGCCCCGAAGAAGCGCACTAAGTAAATTGACTAAACAGGTTAAGATCTTTCTATGATCGGTCGCATACAAGGCACTCTCGTTTCAGTACATCCCCCTAGACTGTTGGTCGATTGCCAAGGTGTTGGCTATGAAATCGATGTTCCGATGAGCACCTTGTATCAATTGCCAGAGGTCAATCAAACCATTACCTTATTAACCCACTTTCAGGTTCGTGAAGATGCGCAGCAACTCTTTGGCTTTGCCACAGAAACAGAGCGCGAAGCCTTTAGGGCCTTAATCAAAATTAGTGGCGTAGGATCACGTACCGCTCTAGCAGTACTTTCTGGGATGAGTGTGAATGAGTTGGCCCAAGCCATTGCCCTACAGGAGGCTGGACGCTTGACCCAAGTTCCTGGCATTGGTAAAAAAACGGCTGAACGCCTTTGCTTAGAACTCAAAGGTAAGCTGGCACCAGACTTGGGGATTAGCACTGGGAAGCCTCATGTAATCGAAGCGAGTAGCGAAGTTCTTCAAGCCTTATTGGCTTTAGGTTACTCTGAAAAAGAAGCTCTCTTAGCCCTCAAACAGATTCCTGCTGACACTACCGTATCTGATGGTATTCGGATGGGTCTAAAGTATCTATCTAAGGCTTAAAGCACTAAACTTGCAGCATGGCAATTCACACTGACGACCTGAGCGCTATTCCTGAAGATTTACCTGAAGGCGATGATCGTATTGTTAGCGGCGCTGCAGGTAATGCTGAGGCTGTATTTGAAAGAGCACTCCGGCCAAAACAACTCGATGAATATGTTGGTCAAACTAAAGCGCGCGCCCAACTAGAAATTTTTATTGCCGCCACTAGAGCGCGCCAAGAAGCCTTAGATCACGTTCTTCTCTTCGGACCGCCCGGGCTTGGAAAGACTACCTTAGCGCATATCATCGCCCGCGAACTGGGAGTCAATTTACGTCAGACTAGCGGTCCCGTCTTAGATAGACCCGGAGATCTAGCAGCCTTATTAACGAATCTTGAAACCAATGATGTGCTCTTCATTGATGAGATTCATCGCCTCTCTCCCGTTGTAGAAGAAATTCTGTACCCAGCACTAGAGGATTACAGCTTAGATATCATGATTGGCGAAGGTCCTGCGGCACGCAGTGTCAAAATTGATCTCAAGCCTTTCACACTCATTGGTGCTACTACTCGCGCAGGCATGCTCACTAATCCCTTGCGCGATCGCTTTGGTATCGTTGCTAGACTTGAGTTTTATACAACTGAAGAACTCACTAAAATTATTAATCGCTCTGCTAATCTTCTTAAGGCTAATATTGACCCCGAAGGATCAGTAGAAATTGCCAAGCGTGCACGCGGTACCCCAAGGATTGCTAACCGTTTACTACGTCGAGTTCGCGACTATGCTGAAGTGAAAGGAACTGGTGCTATCACCAAGGCAATCGCTGATGCTGCCTTAAAAATGCTTGATGTAGATCCAAGCGGCTTTGATGTCATGGATAGAAAGCTCTTAGAAGCGATCTTGCATAAGTTTGATGGCGGTCCTGTCGGGATTGATAATTTAGCTGCTGCCATTGGTGAAGAGCGCGACACGATTGAAGATGTCTTAGAGCCCTATCTGATTCAACAGGGTTATCTCCAAAGAACTTCTCGCGGCAGAATAGCAACACGCCAGGCTTATGAGCACTTCGGATTAACGCCACCAAGCAATGACACCAGCTTAGATCTGTAGTGCAACTCTTAGCTGAGTGTCACTTTAGCAAAGCGACGCTTACCCACCTGAATTAAGTAAGTGCCTGCCTCAATTTTGAGCTGCTTGTCACTAATCGTCACACCATCAATTTTTACGCCGTTCTGTTCAATATTGCGATTAGCCTCTGAACTAGATGATACAAGGCCTGCAGCCTTGAGAAAATGAGCAACCCCCATGGGAGCCCCCGCCAAGCTCACTTCTGGAACATCATCTGGGACGCCACCTTTAGCGCGGTGATTGAAGTCCTCTAGCGCTTTCTGGGCAGCAGTTTGTGAATGAAAACGTGCCACGATTTCTTGTGCAAGTAGGACTTTGCAATCGCGCGGATTTCTTCCGGCTGCAACTTCTTGCTTCATCAAATCAATTTCTGACATTGGACGGAATGAGAGTAGGGTGAAATAATCCCACATCAAATCATCTGAGATACTCATGAGCTTGCCAAACATATCGCCAGCAGGCTCACTAATACCAATGTAATTACCCTTAGATTTACTCATCTTCTCAACGCCATCTAAACCAACCAATAAAGGCATAGTCAAAATACATTGAGGTTCTTGACCATATTCACGCTGCAGCTCGCGCCCAACTAGCAAATTGAATTTTTGATCAGTGCCGCCAAGTTCTAAATCACTTTTGAGTGCAACTGAGTCATAGCCTTGCATCAAGGGGTATAGAAATTCATGGATAGAGATAGGGATGCCAGTACGATAACGTTTTGTAAAATCATCGCGCTCTAGCATCCTTGCTACCGTATGTTTAGCAGCCAGTTGAATCATGCCGCGTGCGCCTAGAGGATCAGACCACTCACTGTTGTAACGCACTTCTGTTTTAGAAGGATCAAGCACCATACTAGCTTGACGATAGTAAGTGTCTGCATTGATCGTAATTTCTTCAGGGGTCAATGGTGGACGAGTTGCGTTGCGGCCTGATGGATCCCCAATCATGCTAGTGAAATCTCCGATCAAGAAAATCACTGTATGACCTAAGTCTTGTAACTGTCGTAATTTATTTAAAACAACGGTATGTCCTAGATGAATATCAGGAGCCGTAGGATCTAAACCAAGCTTGATGCGCAAAGGCGTTTTGGTAGCTTGGCTGCGCGCCAATTTTTGCACCCAATCTGCCTCGACTAATAGCTCATCACAGCCACGTTTCGTGACTTCAAGCGCAGCGAAGACTTCAGGGATTAAAGGGTATTTTTGTTCTGGTTTAGCCGTCATGCTGATTCGGATACTGATACAGTTATTGAGTATTTAAATTGCTAAAGCATAATTGTCGCATTCCTGAGACTAACACCCAGAACCCCATGAACAAACCCCACTCCCTCTATATTGGCCTAATGTCTGGTACCAGCCTAGATGGGATTGATGCCGTTCTTGCCAAGATTGGGCCCAATGGCGAAACCAAGGCTCAAGCAGCGGTGAGTGTGTCCTTTTCAGCCGAGCTTCATAAAGCCCTGATTGAACTCCAAAGCCCCGGGCCAAATGAATTGCATCGAGAAAAACAGGCGGCTAATGCCTTGGCTATTGCTTACGCCCAAGCGGTTTATTTATTACTAGAAAAAGCTGGGCTTAAAGCCAGCGATATTGTTGCCATTGGCGCTCACGGACAAACTATTCGTCATCAACCAGAGCTTGGTGAAAACTTAGCCTACACCCATCAAACATTAAACGCAGCACTTTTAGCTGAAAAAACGGGGATTGATGTCATCGCTGATTTTAGGACTCGGGATCTAGCCGCTGGCGGTCATGGTGCCCCACTAGTACCCGCCTTTCATGCACAGCAATTTGCATCTACAGATAATGTGGCCATTGTGAATATTGGTGGCATAGCTAATCTCACCTTACTACCCAAAGATGGTGAAGTCAGCGGATTTGATTGCGGACCAGGCAATATGCTGATGGACGCCTGGATCTTTGATCAACAGGGAAATCTCTTTGATCAAAATGGTGCTTGGGCAGCACAGGGAAAATCAAATGAAGCATTACTTCAGAAGATGCTTGCCGACCCTTTTTTTGCAAAAGCACCTCCGAAGAGTACTGGTCGCGATGACTTTCATCTTGGATGGTTGCAAGAAAAACTAGGTGAAGAAAATTATCTAACAGAGGATGTCCAAGCTACTTTATTGCATTTAACTGCTCACACAATCTTAGAGTCGTTGGTAGTGCATGCCCCACAAACCCAGAAGCTGATTGTCTGTGGAGGCGGAGCTAAAAATACAGCCTTGCTAGATTTACTCAAAATAAAAACAAGTGATTTCTTCAAACACGCTGTAGAAATCACGACAAGTGATTCATTGGGAGTCGATCCACAGCTTGTAGAAGGACTCGCTTTTGCTTGGCTTGCTTGGGCCCATAAAGAAAAACGGCCAGCAAATTTGCCAGCCGTTACGGGAGCGAAGGGCCCTAGAATTCTAGGCGCTTACTATCCTGCGTAGTGAATTTCTTTAAGCAGAAAAAGAAGATCCGCAGCCGCAAGTTGACGTCGCGCCCGGATTTTTGATCACAAACTGTGAGCCATTAATATCTTCCTTGTAGTCAATCTCAGCACCAACTAAATATTGGAAGCTCATTGAATCTACTAACAAAGTAACGCCATTCTTCTCAAACAAGGTGTCATCTTCATTAACAGCGTCATCAAATGTGAAGCCGTATTGAAAACCTGAACATCCACCACCTTGTACGAATACGCGTAGCTTCAACTCTGGATTACCTTCTTCAGCAATCAAGTCGGCCACTTTTGCAGCGGCGCTATCCGTAAACAACAATGGAGTTGGTGGCTCGGCTAAGTCTTGTGCGGGTTGCGTAGCTAATTCAGACATGGTTCACTCCTAATTCAAGATGCAATATTTTATTTTAGGCTTTTAATGCCCAGCGTGCTGAAGGGTTATTTCTGATTCATCAAGGAGATAGGGCAATTTGGGTCAAACCAGTCGTTTCAGGCAGACCAAACATCAGGTTCATGCACTGCACACCCTGTCCTGATGCCCCTTTTACTAGGTTATCCTCAACCACTAGAATAACTAAGGTATCACCGCCGCCTGGACGATGGATAGCTATTCTGATGCCATTACTGCCCCGCACAGATCGAGTCTCTGGATGGCTACCAGGAGGCATAACGTCTACAAATGGCTCATCTTTATAGAAATCCTCATACAGTTTTTGGTAATCGATATCTTTGCCGGCATCCGTCAAACGCACATATAAAGTGGAATGAATGCCTCTGACCATTGGCGTCAAATGGGGCACAAAAGTTAAACCAATCTGATCGTGACCAGCGATGGCCTTTAAGCCTTGCACGATTTCTGGAAGATGACGATGGCCTTTTACGCTGTAGGCTTTGAAGTTATCACTGGCCTCGGAGAGTAAAGTTCCGATCTCTGCCTTACGCCCAGCGCCAGAAGTGCCAGACTTAGAATCAGAAATAATATGGTTGCCATCAATCAATTGTTTACCGCCAGTCGATTTCGGCGACAGCAATGGAGCCAAGCCAAGCTGAACTGAGGTTGGATAGCAGCCAGCTAAACCCACCACGCGTGCCTTTTTAATTGCTTCACGATTGATCTCTGCCAAGCCATAAACTGCTTCCGCCAAAATATCAGGGCAGCCATGCTCTATGCCATACCACTTGGTAAATTCTTTTACATCTTTTAAGCGGAAGTCAGCAGCCAAATCCAAGATCTTGACATTATTTGCCAGTAATTCTTTTGCTTGTGCCATTGCAACTCCGTGTGGGGTTGCAAAGAACACGACATCACAGTCGTTTAAATTAGATTCATCTGGTGTTGTAAATTTCAGATCAACGCGACCACGCAATGATGGGAACATCTCAGCTACTGGCATGCCAGCTTCTGTCCGAGAAGTAATAGCAACAATTTTTACCTTGGGGTGCTGCGCCAATAAACGCAACAACTCTACCCCTGTATATCCAGTGCCGCCAACAATGCCAACCTTAATCATGTCATTCTCCAAAATACTGGCCAAGACTAGTTTTTAATAAAACTACTGAGTACCTTGATTGTAGAAACAAAAAGGGCCGCTTGCGCGACCCTTTCAAAAAACAACAGCGACTGAAAGAAATTAGCGCTTGCTGAACTGCTTACGACGACGCGCGCCATGCAGACCAACTTTTTTACGCTCAACTTCACGGGCATCGCGAGTAACCAAACCTGCTTTAGACAGGGCTGGCTTCAAAGTGATGTCGTAGTCCATCAATGCACGAGTAACACCGTGACGAACTGCACCAGCTTGGCCAGTTTCACCACCACCAGAAACGTTTACTTTGATATCAAAGGTCGTTAAGTGGGCTGTGAGAGCCAAAGGCTGACGAGCAATCATGCGTGATGTTTCACGAGCAAAATAAGCATCGATAGGCTTACCGTTAACGATAATTTCGCCTTTGCCAGATTTAATGAATACGCGCGCAACAGAACTCTTGCGACGACCGGTACCGTAATTCCAATTTCCGTAATTAATAGCCATTTGGTTTCCTTAAATCTCTAACGCTTTTGGCTGTTGAGCCGCATGCGGATGACTGGCGTCGCCATAGACTTTCAATTTCTTGATCATGGCATAGCCTAATGGGCCTTTTGGCAACATACCCTTCACAGCCTTCTCCAAAGCGCGACCTGGAAAACGATCTTGCATCTTGTCGAAGTTAGTCGAGCTAATACCGCCTGGGTATCCGCTGTGACGGTAATAAATTTTGTTTAAGCCTTTGGTGCCAGTGACACGCAGCTTAGATGAATTGATCACGACAATAAAGTCGCCAGTATCAACGTGTGGGGTGAATTCAGGCTTGTGCTTGCCGCGTAAACGGTGTGCCACTTCACTGGCGACACGACCGAGGACTTTGTCCGTAGCGTCAATCACGAACCATTCATGCACTACCTCATGGGATTTTGCAGAAAAAGTTTTCATGATTTCTCAAATTGTTATAGTCAAAAAAAATACTCCAATCACACCGCGTCCACCTTGGCCCTGCTTATATTTGCAAGCTCGCAGATTCTGCAATCTAACTGGTAAAACGATTACCGCTGACTTGTTCGGTAATTCAGTAAAGCCTTGAATTGTATCCTAAAAAAAACCCAGGAACGAGTCCTGGGTTGGAATCCACCTTTGTTTGGGTGGAGGAGACACTACGAGGCCAGTCGCAGTCTTCTATAAGACTGACTACCAATATGGTTATTCTACATAAAAAACGTGGTGCAGTGCAAGAAAATTGACCGACATCAAGAGTTTTATGTTGCTACGCAACAACTGAGATCACTTGAAAATTGGTAAACTATTGAAAATATTGATTAATTTTCCAAATTAGGGCTTGTGATATGGAATGTCGAGTATCTTGGTTGGGTAATAGCGGAATGACTTTTTCGGCAGAAACAGGTAGTGGACACCTCATTAATATGGATGGCGCCCCAGAAGCAGGAGGTAAAAACTTAGCTCCAAGGCCTATGGAGCTTCTTTTGGCAGGTGCAGGCGGTTGCTCAGCCTTTGATGTGGTTTTAATCCTACAAAAATCCCGTCAGGCGATCAGCGCTTGCAATGTCAGTCTGACAGCAGAGCGCGCTAGCGAGGATCCCAAAGTCTTCACCAAAATCAATTTGCACTTTGAAGTGAAGGGAAAAGATCTGGATCAAGCCAAAGTAGATCGTGCAGTGAAGCTTTCTCACGAAAAGTACTGCTCAGCTACCGCCATGCTCGCTAAAACTGCTGAACTCACTTACAGCGTGCAAGTCATTTCGGAATAAGTGCAGAGTCAATCGATAAGCCGGATTCTGTCGCCTAGATTTGCATCTAGGGGCAATCATTCCTCTAGGCCGGCAGTTACCTGACGGCTCAAGCTCCCTACCCGCAGACTCAGCGGGACGCCTCATCGCCTGCTTACTTGGGATTGCTCCAGGTGGAGGTTACCGCGTTTCACCGTAACTAAATACGCTCGTCTCTGTGGCCCTATTCCTCACGTCGCCGTGGATGGCCGTTAGCCATCACCCTTCCCTATGGAGTCCGGACTTTCCTCCCCCTCATTAAAGAGGCGGCGATTGCCCAATTGACTCTGCGACTGCAGTCTAACGCAGTCAGACTAATTTGGTTCGGAAATTAAAAAGATTGGCTTAAACCAGTGACCATGCAATCGTTTCACCGGCACGTAGCGGAACAATCGTGGCATCGCCCAAAGGCAACTCTTGCGGAATGCTTTGCGCTTGCTTCTTGAGGGTAATTTTTTTGCTATTGCGCGGTAAAGAATAAAAATCGGGGCCAAAAAAACTTGCGAAGCCTTCTAACTTTTCTAACCGATTAACACTTTCAAATGCTTCAGCATATAAACCTAAGGCATTAAAAGCGCTATAGCAACCGGCACAACCACAAGCCGCCTCTTTATCTCCCTTAGCATGGGGTGCACTATCGGTTCCTAAAAAGAAACGGGGATTACCACTGGTGGCAGCCTCTAATAGTGCAACACGATGCTCTTCTCGCTTGAGCACTGGTAAACAATAGTTGTGTGGACGAATTCCTCCAGAAAAAATCGCATTACGATTCATCAGTAGATGTTGCGGAGTAATAGTGGCTGCTATGGTATTACCTGCTGTAAGGGCATCACGCACATAGTGTGCAGCTTGTTTAGTGGTGATGTGTTCAAACACAATTTTGAGCTGTGGAAAATCTCTACGCAATGGCTCTAATATTTGATCAATAAAGACTGCTTCACGATCAAAGATATCAATCTCAGAATGAGTGACTTCGCCATGAACTAAAAATGGCATCCCAACTTCCTGCATAGCCTCAAGCGCTTTATAGCAATGCCGAATATCGGTCACTCCAGCATCACTATTGGTTGTGGCTCCAGCCGGATAAAGCTTGAAACCGACAATCCCTTCAGCCTTGGCTTTACGAACTTCATCAGCCGAAGTATTGTCTGTCAGGTACAGAGTCATCAGAGGCTCAAAGTCATTGATACCAAGAGATTTCAAGTTTGCTTCTATCCGTGAGCGATAAGCATGTGCTAATTCCACTGCAGTAACGGGCGGTTTTAAGTTCGGCATGATGATAGCGCGCGCAAATTGTCTGGCCGTGTCAGCCAATACATCCCTCATGATAGCGCCATCACGAATATGCAAATGCCAGTCATCAGGCTGAATGAGTTGAATTTGTGTAGGGCTATTAGGCATTGGATTTATCTAGCAAGACGATACGGAAATCATTCACATTCGTTAGTGTAGGACCAGTTTCTACTAAAGCCCCTAATTCTGCAAAAAAACCATAACAATCATGTGCCGATAAAAATGTTTCTGGTTTTAAGCCCTGAGATTGAGCTGCTTTTCGAATGTCGCCGTCAAACCATGCCCCTGCATTCTTTTCGCTACCGTCAATTCCATCGGTATCAGCTGCCAAAGCAGCAATTTTGGGCAAATCAGAGCTTGCGGCTAAAAGAGAGAGCAGGTATTCACTGCAACGGCCACCTCGTCCTTTAATGCCCGGAGGAATCGTTACAGTACATTCACCACCAGAGATAAGCGCTAGGGGCCCACCACCTTTAGCTAGATGTTCGCGAACTAGATTTGCTTGTGCAAGCCCTACCTCTTGCGCCTCACCAGTAATCGTGTCGCCCAATACAACAGGCTCATAACCTTGGCTACGAACATAGTCTGCTGCTGACTCTAGGCTTTTATAAGCTGTCGCGATGACATGATTAGCAACTTGTGCATTCTTCAAATCATGTTCTTTTAAAGTCTCGGGCTTTTGTCCATCTGCACCTTGTAGAAGGTGATGCATCACTGATGCAGGAATGACATCATTTCCAAGGTGATACTTTGCAAAGATATTCAGAGCATCCTGGTAGGTTGAATAGTCAGCCGCACAAGGACCACTGGCGATATCTGCAGGCTGATCACCAGTAACATCAGAAATTAATAGGGCTTCGACTCGGGCTCCTCGACTCATGGCAACCCTAGCAAGATTACCTCCTAAAATCGCAGATAAGTGTTTGCGTACTATATTCATTTCTTCAATTGGCGCACCACTACGTAAAAGAGTTTCTGTTGTAGTACGCATATCATCAATGCTAATTCCTTCTTGCGGCAAAGTTAATAAACTAGATCCGCCGCCAGAAACTAATGCAATCAATACATCTTGGGCTTGTAACTGTTTTGCCAAGGCTAAAACTGCCTTTGCTCCATTCATGCCAGCCTGGTCAGGAACTGGATGTCCTGCTTCAACAATTTCAATATGGGTTGTTGGAGAGCTATGACCATAACGAGTCAGTACTACACCCTCTATCACAACCTTTGGCCAATGCACTTTCGCATAAGACTCTAATGCGCTTGCCATAGAGGCGCTCGCTTTGCCGGCGCCCACCACCAAGCACCTTCCCTGAGGTTCTTGTCCAGGCGGAAAAATCTTGGCTAAATACTGCGGAACAATTAACTGCGGATCTGCCACTGCCACTGCTGTGGCAAAGGCTTGCTTCAGAATGGCTTCAGTGTTTAAGGATTGAGTCATCTAGCTATTCTAATCAAGCGTCGCTCGCTCTTGCATTTGCCACATCTCACTGTAGCGACCACTGGCGGACAATAGCTCAAAATGGGTTCCACGCTCCACAATTTGCCCATGGTCCATGACTAATATCTGATCAGCATGAATAATGGTCGACAGTCTGTGGGCAATAATGAGAGTTGTACGATTTTTAGCTAAGCTCAGTAGCTCTTCTTGAAAAGCCCTCTCCGTTTTTGAATCTAATGCCGAAGTAGCTTCATCAAAAATCAGCATGGCCGGTTTTTTTAGCAAAGTTCTCGCAATCGCCACACGCTGCTTTTCACCGCCAGAAAGTTTTAACCCACGCTCACCAACTTGTGCCTCATAGCCATCGGGTAGGCGTTTAATAAAACCATCAATCTGTGCTGCTCTAGCAGCCTCATGCACCTCTTCAATTGAGGCCAAAGGATTGCCATACGCAATGTTATATCCAATAGTGTCATTAAATAGAACGGTATCCTGCGGCACGATGCCAATCGCTTTGCGCAAGCTAGCTTGAGTGACATCTTGAATATTTTGACCATCGATTAATATTTTTCCAGTCTGCACGTCGTAAAAACGAAAGAGCAATCTGGCTAAGGTACTTTTACCAGCACCACTCTGACCTACGACCGCTGTAATAGTTCCAGCAGGAATATTAAAACTGACATCTTTTAGAATTTCTCGTTTGCTCTCATAGTGAAATGAGACGTGCTCAAACCGAATATCTGGGCCTAAGCCGTGATTATGGATCTGTAAGACTTTTGCATCCGGTAAATCAGCGATCTCTTTATCAGTATTGAGCAAAGAAAACATGCGATCCATATCTGTTAAAGCTTGTTTGATCTCTCGATAAATCACACCCAAGAAATTTAAAGGGATATATAACTGAATCATGAGTGTATTGACCAAGACAAGATCACCCAAGGTCATAGTGCCATTAATGACCCCAACAGTAGCACGCCATAATATCAATACCAAACCTACGGCAATAATGATTTGTTGGCCTAAATTGAGAACAGCTAATGTTTTTTGTGACTTGACCGCTGCCACTTGATAACGCAATAAGTTTTCATCATAACGATTCGCCTCAAAAGCTTCATTACCAAAATACTTCACTGTTTCAAAGTTCAGCAAAGAATCGATTGCCTTTTGATTAGCCTTGGAATCCATATCATTCATGGTGCGGCGGTAATGCGTGCGCCATTCCGTTACGACAATCGTGAAAATAATATATAAAACTAAGGCTGCTAAGGTAATTGCTGCAAACCAGATGTCATAAGAATAGGCAAGGTAACCCAGCACCAAACAGAACTCAACGAGAGTCGGAAGAATACTGTAAAGAGAGTAAGAAATCAGCGACTGAATGCCGCGCGTACCGCGTTCAATATCGCGGCTGACACCACCAGTCTGACGAGCCAAATGAAAACTGAGCGCTAAAGAATGTAAATGCTCAAAAACCTGAAGGGCAACCTTACGAACGGCATTTTGTGTCACACGAGCAAATACAGCCTCACGTAGCTCATTAAATACCGAGGCAGAAATTCTTAATAAACCGTAAGCAACAATGATGCTAACCGGCACCACAAGCAGGGCCTGAGGGGAGCTTGCTTTAATGTTTAAAGAGTCAATCAACTCTTTCATTAAGATAGGAATACCTAAATTAGCAAACTTTGCTGCAATCAAACAGCTCAAAGCAAAAGCTACTCTAAAGCGATACTCCAAGAGATAGGGCAAGAGATCACGGATGACGTACCAATCACCTCTTTGAGGTGTTTTTGAATCTGCGCTAATACGATGGTGCCCCGATGAATGTCTCATCGCTCTATCTTATTCCTTATTCCATCATTCTTCAGATGTCAAAGTCCTGAAAATAATTTCAGAATTGCTTCGCCATTGCTAGGAGAAAAACATTGCTTAGCCGCATCCTGATAAGGCAACCATTGATAGGCAACATGTTCCCTTGGAGCAAGCCGAATCTGAATGTCATCAGGAACTTTTAAGGAGAACCAATGCTCAGTATTTCGGGTAACACCCGGAGCATAGCGAAAACGCCATGCGGGATAGATTTCATAGTCAATCTGATGATGCATATTCTGCAATGATTCAGGGGGCAATACCTCTATCGATATACCTGTTTCTTCAAATACTTCACGGCTTGCAGCTTGGGCTAAAACTTCATCAGGAGCATCTAGGCTCCCAGTAACGGATTGCCAAAATTGATTGCGATCCGCACGTTCAATCAATAAAACATCCCCATTCAATTTATAAATAACTACTAAAACCGAAATAGGGATCTTCATGATGAGTACTACTGAGCTAATTTAAGCAGCGGGCGCAGCTTGGCGTAGACGAATATGCAACTCACGCAACTGACGCTCATCTACAGGACTAGGGGCTTGAGTTAACAAGCACTGAGCACGCTGGGTCTTAGGGAAGGCAATCACATCACGAATCGAATCAGCACCAGTCATCATGGTAACGATACGATCTAAACCAAATGCAACACCACCGTGAGGAGGAGCGCCATACTGAAGAGCATCTAATAAGAAACCAAATTTAGATTGCGCTTCTTCAGCACCAATCTTGAGGGCGCGGAATACCTGACTTTGAATCACTTCTTGATGAATACGTACAGAGCCTCCACCGATTTCGCTACCATTGAGGACCATATCATAGGCTTTAGCCAAACATTTTCCTGGATCAGATTCCAAATACTTCATATGCTCATCTTTAGGGCTAGTAAATGGATGATGGCAAGCTACCCAACGGGCTTCACCTTCATCGTAATCAAACATGGGGAAATCAACCACCCATAATGGCTTCCAAGCTTCAGTAAAGAGGCCATGCTCTTTACCCCAAGCGGAATGCCCAACACGTAAACGTAAATTACCTATCGCATCGTTCACAACTTTTTCTTTATCAGCACCGAAGAAAATAATATCGCCATCTTTTGCACCTGTGCGCTTCAAAATGCCTTCAATCGCTGCATCATGCAAGTTCTTCACAATCGGAGATTGCAAGCCGTTACGGCCCTCGGCCACAGAGTTCACCTTAATCCATGCCAAACCTTTGGCGCCATAGATGCTCACAAATTGTGTGTAGTCATCAATTTCACTACGACTAATTGTGGCGCCACCTGGAACACATAAACCAACTACGCGCCCACCAGCTTGACTAGCAGCGCCTGAGAAAACCTTGAAATCAACATCCTTCATCAAATCTGTCAGCTCTGTGAACTCAAAGTTCACACGCAAGTCAGGCTTATCAGAGCCAAAACGTGCCATACCTTCTGAATAAGCCATGGTCGGAAATGGATTGGGCAATTCCACGCTCATGGTCTTCTTAAAAATATGGCGAATCATGTTTTCAAACAAATCGCGAATTTCTATTTCGTTTAAGAATGCCGTTTCACAATCAATCTGAGTAAATTCAGGTTGACGATCTGCGCGTAAATCTTCGTCACGAAAGCATTTAGTAATTTGATAATAGCGATCAAAACCAGCCACCATCAATAACTGTTTAAAAAGTTGTGGGGATTGTGGCAAGGCAAAGAATTGGCCATCGTGTACACGAGAAGGCACCAAGTAATCACGGGCACCCTCTGGAGTGCTCTTGGTCAACATCGGTGTTTCAATATCGATAAAGCCGGCCTCATCCAAATAACGACGGCATTCCATCGCTACGTTGTAGCGCAAACGTAAATTCTTTTGCATTTGTGGGCGACGTAAATCGAGTACGCGATGGGTTAAGCGTGTTGTTTCGGATAAATTCTCATCCTCTAACTGGAATGGAGGTGTGATGGAGGCATTCAGAATGACTAGGCTATGACAGAGAATTTCCACTTTGCCACTCACTAAATCAGTGTTTTCTGTGCCAGCTGGACGCGCACGCACCTTGCCTTTTATCTGAATACAAAACTCATTACGAACTAGCTCTGCAAGC
>JABMMT010000133.1 GCA_013205155.1 Betaproteobacteria bacterium
AATGCTGATCGATAGACAGACAATCAGTTTAAGTAAGGCCGGAATGCCCTGTCTGAAAAGAGGTGGAGCGCTATGTTGCAATTCCCTGGTCGACGTGTATGTCGCTTACTCGTGCGAGAACACTCCGCCTAACTTATCCATACGCTCGAGAGCGATACCACAACCACGAGCGACGCAAGTTAATGGATCTTCAGCCACATGAATTGGCAAGCCAGTTTCTTCTAGCAAAAGGCGATCAAGGTCACGCAATAGGGCTCCGCCGCCAGTCAGCATCATGCCGCGCTCGGCAATATCAGAGGCTAACTCAGGGGGGATCTGTTCGAGAGCTGCTTTAACGGCAGTCACGATTTGATTTAATGGATCAGTCAGCGCTTCGAGAACTTCATTGCTGGTTACGGTAAAGCTACGTGGAATACCTTCGGCAAGATTGCGACCTTTAACTTCCATCTCGCGTACTTCTCCGCCAGGGAACGCAGAGCCAATCGTTTTCTTAATCAGCTCAGCAGTTTGCTCACCAATAAGCATGCCATAGTTACGACGAATGTAATTTGTAATAGCTTCATCAAACTTATCGCCACCAACGCGAACTGAGCCTTTGTAAACCATGCCGCCCAATGACATGACGCCAACCTCAGTTGTGCCGCCACCGATATCAACCACCATAGAACCAGCTGCTTCTGAAACTGGCAGACCAGAACCAATTGCAGCGGCCATTGGTTCTTCAATCAAAAATACTTGTGACGCACCAGCACCTAATGCAGATTCACGAATGGCACGACGCTCAACTTGAGTAGATCCACAAGGAACACAAATGATGATCCGTGGACTCGGCCTAAAAAGTTTGCTTTCATGCACAAGCTTGATAAATTGCTTGAGCATTTGTTCGGTGATCGTGAAGTCGGCGATAACGCCATCCTTCATAGGGCGAATTGCCTCAATATTTCCGGGAACGCGACCCAACATCGCTTTTGCCTCTTTTCCAACGGCCAAAATAGTTTTTTTGCCGTTTGGGCCACCTTCTTGGCGAATTGCCACAACAGACGGCTCATCGAGGACAATACCCCGTTCACGCATGTAAATTAGAGTGTTGGCAGTTCCTAGGTCGATGGCTAGGTCATTGGAAAAGTAGTTACGGAAAAAACCAAACATGATGTAGTGGGAAAATAGTAGATGTTAATAAAAATATATAGGAATGATACTCCAGCGCCCCATGAAACTAGATGATGTTCAGCGCATTGCGCACCTTTCCAGACTTGAGTTAAGTCAGGCAGAAGCCGAGGCTCTTCTACCTCAATTACAGGCTGTTTTTTCATTGGTCGAAGAAATGCTGGCCGTTGATACATCTGGTCTAGAGCCACTTGCTCACCCGATCCTATTTTTGCGGGAATTAGCTCAGCCGCTGAGGGCAGACCAAGTGACCGAGTCTGATCATCGGACTGAAAATATGCAGTCAGCACCCGCTCAGCAAGAGGGGTATTTCTTGGTACCGAGGGTGATTGAATGAGTTGGCACAACACCCCAATCACCTTAATGTCTAAAGCATTGGCCGCAAAAGAGGTTTCTAGTACTGAGCTTACACAGTACTTTTTAGATCGAATTGAGGCAGGAAAGCGCTTGAATGCTTTTCTTGATGTGAATGCTCACTTAAGTTTAGAGCAAGCAAATAAAGCAGATAAATTGATTGCTGCAGGTAAGGCGGGCAAGTTAACGGGTATTCCGCTGGGGCATAAGGATGTCTTTGTAACTCGAGGTTGGAAGTCCACAGCAGCCTCCAAAATCTTGGCTGGTTATCAGAGTCCTTTTGATGCCACAGTAGTTTCAAATCTTGGTATTCCTGATGAATCAAATCCCCGTGGAGCAGGTATGGTTTGTCTTGGCAAGACCAATATGGATGAGTTTGCCATGGGGTCATCCAATGAAAATTCTGCGTATGGGCCCGTCTTGAATCCATGGAATATTGAGCATGTTGCGGGCGGATCTTCTGGTGGCTCCGCTGCTGCCGTTGCTGCTGGTCTGGCCCCCATTGCGACTGGTACCGATACTGGTGGCTCAATTCGTCAGCCTGCTGCATTTTGTGGAATTACCGGCATTAAGCCTACTTATGGGCGCGTTTCTCGTTACGGCATGATTGCCTATGCTTCTTCGCTGGATCAAGCAGGCCCAATGGGCAAATCCGCTGAAGATTGCGCACTACTACTTTCCGCAATGTCTTCCCATGATCCTCGCGACTCCACATCACTCGCCGACTCTGGAGAAGATTATGGGCGCTATCTCAATCAAGCTTGGCAAGAAAGCAATGTCCTTTCTGAAAAACCATTAGCAGGATTGCGCGTAGGACTGCCAAAGGAATTTTTTGCAGAAGGCTTAGCAAGTGATGTTGCGCAGTCAGTAAACGAGGCGGCTAAGGCTTTAGAAAACTTAGGCGCCAAACTAGTCGAAGTAAGCTTGCCGAAGACGAAGCTATCTATTCCGGTGTATTACGTTTTGGCTCCAGCAGAAGCTTCGAGCAACTTAAGTCGTTTTGACGGTGTGCGTTATGGCCTGCGTGCTAGCGAGTACAAAGATCTCGGTGACATGTATCAAAAGTCACGTACTGAAGGTTTTGGAGCTGAAGTCAAGCGCCGCATCTTGATAGGCACCTATGTTTTGTGCCATGGATATTACGATGCCTATTACTTACAGGCTCAAAAAATTCGTCGTATTATTGCGGCAGATTTTCAGGCGGCATTTAAAGAGTGTGATCTCATCCTTGGGCCCGTAGCACCGGATGTAGCTTGGCGCTTGGGGGAAAAGTCAAAAGACCCAGTGCAGATGTATTTAGAGGATATTTATACGCTTTCAACCAATCTGGCAGGCTTGCCGGCGATGAGTGTACCTTGTGGCTTTAATGCAAACAAGCTACCGATTGGCATGCAATTGATTGGTAACTATTTTAGTGAGGCGCGCTTATTGCAAGTTGCTCATCAATATCAGCAAGCCAGTGATTGGCATTTACGTCAAGCAAGTGGGGTGGCATGATGCAATGGGAAGTCGTCATTGGTCTAGAGACTCACACACAGTTACAAACTAAGTCCAAAATATTTAGTGGCGCAAGCATACGTTTTGGAGCCGAACCAAATACACAGGCCTGTGCAGTTGATTTAGCTTTGCCTGGCGTTTTACCTGTACTCAATCGTCAAGCAGTAGAGCATGCGATTCGTTTCGGTTTGGCGGTGAATGCAAAGATTTCACCCACTAGCATCTTTGCGCGCAAAAATTATTTTTATCCTGATTTACCAAAAGGCTATCAGATTAGTCAGATGGAAATTCCGGTTGTCATAGGTGGACATCTTGAAATTTTGGTTGGTGACGAAGTCAAAGTAGTTCAGCTGACTCGCGCCCACATGGAAGAAGATGCCGGTAAGTCAGTTCATGAAGAGGGCTATATTGGCCCGCACGGAGAAGCTTCTAGTGGTATTGATCTCAATAGAGCGGGCACGCCGCTTCTTGAGATTGTGACTGAGCCTGTCATGCGCAGCGCAGCTGAAGCAGTGGCTTATGCCAAGACTTTACATTCCTTAGTAGTTTGGCTCGGAGTTTGCGACGGAAACATGCAAGAAGGATCTTTCCGCTGTGATGCCAATGTATCAGTGCGCCCTAAAGGCCAGACTGAGTTTGGTACGCGTTGTGAAATTAAAAACTTGAACTCTTTCCGCTTTTTAGAAGAAGCGATTCAGTATGAGGTCCGCCGTCAAATTGAGTTGATTGAAGATGGCGGTACTGTGGTGCAGGAAACGCGTTTGTACGATCCCGATCGTCAGGAAACTCGTAGTATGCGAAGTAAAGAGGACGCAAATGACTATCGCTATTTCCCTGATCCAGATTTGCTGCCGGTAGTTATTAATGATGCATGGATAGCTGAAGTTCGCAATCAAATGCCAGAACTTCCTGCACAGCTACGTGAGCAATGGCAGGCTGAGTATGGTTTGAGTGTCTACGATACCCAATTGTTAACCCAAGATCGTGACACTGCCAAAGTGTTTGAAGAGGTATTGGCAATCGTTGGCAAGCCATTAGCTAAGGCAGCCGCTAATTTAATCGCTGGTGAATTCGCCTCTGCTGTTAACCGTGCAGGAATTGCTAC
>JABMMT010000134.1 GCA_013205155.1 Betaproteobacteria bacterium
CCAATTGCATTTGCACTAAAGCATGTACTGCATCTTTATACAGATGATCTGCCGTCTCCTCATTAAGTTCTGCTAAATACGTTTTAGTGCCAAGATCATTTAATAAAAGAAAGCCTTCATTAATATTTTTTTCGAGAATTTTAGGTACGTTTAGACCTGCCTCTGAGAGCAATAAATCGACCTGAATAAAGGCGTCTAATGGCTCATGCTGAGGAGGGGCATCCATCACAATGAACGTAGTAAATTTAGGGTTTTTACTCTTAATTCGGAAATATCGGCGAAAGCTTGCATCAGCAGAAGCGGGGCATAGAGAGCCAAGATCCAATTGCCAGCTAGGCTCAAGGCCTTTTAGCCATTGAATAAGGGTGTTTAAGCGTGCGTCAATCATGGTCGATTCGTATAATAAGACGGGTCTAGAACTATGAGTCATTATCGCCGTTGCGCTGGTCTTTGCGCCCCTCTTTTTATAGCTGTAACCCTGCGCGCAATGTTGGGGTTGGCGTTGCTCCAATTTACATTGTTGGCGAGCGCTCAAACACCCCCACCATTGCCATTCTCGTCCAGGCCAGCAGAGGCTGCACCAATCTTGCCAGATCGTGGCAATGTGACGATTTTGAAGTTAGATGACCAGCTTAGAGTTGGCCAGCCGATTGAGGATAGTAAGGCTCTTACTTTTACTTCTAGCGATTCAATTGAAGGAGTTGTAGATCGCGAAATGCGATTAAAAGATCGTGCCCAAATTCGACGCAATGGCACAGTTGCTAAAGGCAATGAAATTATTTATAACCCAGATACCGATGTTGCTAGATTAATTGGTAATGCAGAGCTGATTAAGGGTAATGCTAACTTCAAAGGCCCCAATGCACGTTTAACAGTTGATGCTCGTGAAGGGGAAATGGAAAGCCCTGTTTATGAAATTGGCGATAGTCGTGCCAGTGGAAAAGCAAAAAAATTGACTATTGAAAGTGGTGATGTGTTTGTTTTTGATAAAGCAACATATACCACCTGTACTCCTGAAAATTTAGACTGGTATTTCACTGCTAGTAAAATTGAGATTGATAACGAGCGGAAAGAAATGACGGGAAAGGATGGGGTAATGCATCTTTTTGATGTGCCTATCGCATATGTTCCCTACTTTAGTTTGCCCACTGGAAGAGAGAGACGGTCAGGTATTCTTCCTCCGATTGCGGGATATAACTCTAAGAATGGTATTGATATTACCCAGCCTTACTATGTCAATATTGCCCCTAATCGTGACTTAACAATCATGCCGCGTTACATGAGTCAACGCGGAGTGCAGTTGGGTGTCGGCTATCGATTTATTGATACCACCTATAACGGCAACGTGATGGGTGACTATTTGCCAAGCGATCAAAAGGCAGGCGGAATTAGTCGTTGGCGTTATGACTGGCAACAACGCCAAACTTTACTAGGATCACCAATGGGTGGTCCGGGTTCAGTTAATGCCTATATCAATGCCGCTAAAGTTTCAGATAATGCCTATCCAACTGACTTTTCGCAAACGGTGGCAGGTGCTGTGACAAGTCAGTTCCGCCAAGAGCTTGGTGCAGTATCGCAACTTCCAGATAGATTGAGTAATTGGACGGTTTCTGCTAAAGCATTAAATTTCCAGACGCTGCAACCCAACTTACCTAGTACAGTTGGGGCGCCATATAACGTTCTGCCTCAAGTGACAGCAATCTATCGGAGCAATTTGGTGCCACCAGCTTCAGGGACTGATGGACGCTATATCACCTTGCCTACTGGCCCTACTTCGATGGTATCAACTGATTTCTCGCGGTTTTCATACAACATTGCAAGTAGTATTCCGAATACGGCGCCTGGTATTTTTAGTCAAGCAGATCGTACTGTGGTTAAAGGTGTTTTGGAATATCCAACCATAACGCCTGGTTACTATATCCGTCCTAAGTTAAGTCTTCAATCTAATAACTACAGCGCAACGGCTTATCAGCCCGGGTATTTGCCAGCCCAAGGCTTCTTAATACCTACCGCTAGTTTAGATACTGGTTTGGCATTCGAAAGGGATGCCTTGGAGATGGGTAGTTTTTTCGGACAAAATATGCTGCTCAGTCTTGAGCCGCGTGCCTTGTACGTATATACGCCCTATGTAAACCAAGCAAATACCCCTTTATTTGATACGGCAGATCAGGGATTTGGTATTGGACAAATTTTTAGTGAAAACACTTTTATTGGTAACGACCGTGTCTCAGATAGTAATAAGTTAACCGTTGGCCTGACTAGCAGAATTACAGAATCGAATACGGGCGCAGAAAGAGCAGTTATCACTCTTGCTCAGCAACAACAGTTCACGGCACAGCAAGTTGGATTGACTGGCAATATCGCTAGCCCAACAGCCTATTCCGACACCTTAGCTGCTGCATCGGTACGTTTTATGGGTAATTTCAATGCCGATGTTTTTGGCCAATACAACACCCAACTAAATCGCTTTGTACAGACAACTGTTGGTGGTAGTTGGCGCCCAACTCCTGGCCGTAGTCTTAATTTTGGTTATCGCAATGTTTGGCAGCCACCTATCCAGCCATCGCCATTTAATCCAGTTGGCACTACCGCAGCAACCACGACGGATCAATATAATATTTCTGGTCAATGGCCGGTTACAAGAGAGATTTCTTTAGTTGGCCGTTGGGGGTATGATTCGCTTACAACCAAGACGTTGAATACCTTAGTAGCAGTTGAGTATATCCGTGACTGTATTGTTTTCCGCAGCGCATATTCTCAATTGCTATTAAATAACAATACGACAACCCAAATCTTGTTTCAAATTGAATTCAGAGGTCTTGGTGTTGCGGGAGACAACCCTGTAGATTTGATGAAGTTAAATGTACCTGGTTACTTACCTACACCTAAGCCATTGCCCGCCTCAACTTATGAGAATTATCAATGATCTTTTGTAAGAAACATCTACAGCGCTATGTTGCTTACGCTTTTTTACTGATCAGCTCAGTATTAGTGAGCTCGTCTTATGCTCAAGATGTTAGTCCTAAAACTGCTGCTGCTATACCTGTGCCGGCCGCTGCTCCTGCAGATAACAAGATTCGGAATATTGATGGTGTCGCAGCAGTAGTCAATACCGGTTTCATTACTCGTAGGGAAATTGATGATCGCGTTGCCGCTTTGCAAAAGCAGGGCACTAAAATGCCTGATGCTACTGAATTTAGAAAAGCAGTATTAGAGCGCCTCATTGTTGAAAAAATTCAGTTGCAAAGTGCTGAGCAGGAAGGCATCAGAGTCACTAATAAAGAATTAGAAAAAATTATTGGTGATATTGCTGCAAAAAATCAATTAAGTCTCGCAGAATTCAAGACTAGAGTGGTTGCATCTGGTCTTGCATTTGAGCGATATCAAGAAAACTTACGAGAAGATGTCGTTCTTACTCGTTTTCGTGAGCGCGAGGTCGATGCCCGAATTAAAATTTCTGACGCTGAGGTTGATAACTTTATTGCGGAGCGTGCGCGTGCCATTGGGGTACAAGGAGTTAAGCCGGGTTCACCAGCACCTGCAGCTAGTGTTGGGCCAGAAGAGATTAATTTAGCTCAGATATTTATTCCTGTTGATGCTGATGCAGGCCTTAGTGCACAGGCAGAAGCCAAAAAGAAAGCCGACGCTCTTTTAGTCTCTGCTAGAGGTGACGGAGACTTTATGCAGATCGGTAGTGCTGCTGCTAAAGAAAACCCGAAGATCAAATTTCAGGAGCTTGGTTATCGCACCTCAGATCGGCTACCGCAATTGTTCTATGATGCCGTTCGTAATATAGGTAGTGGCCAAACTGCTAAAGCGGTTGTGAAAAGTCCAGCAGGATTTCATATCCTTAAGGTGCTGGACCGAAGAACTTTGGTGGAGGCGGCACCTGTGCAAGAAGCCCCTCTCCCTGAGCTTGTTTTAACTCCACCTAAAGCTATCTCCATTACCCAAACTATGTCACGTCACATACTGCTTCGCACTCGTACTGGATTGACTGATCAGGATGCTGAAAGACGTCTACAAGGCTTCCGCGATCAAGTGCGCACCAAGACCACTGATTTTGCTGATTTAGCTAAGAAATTTTCAGAAGATGGTTCGGCAGCCAATGGTGGTGAGCTCGGCTGGATGAGTCCAGGTGATTTGGTTCCTGAGTTTGAGCAGGCCATGAATCGTCTCCAAATTGGCGAGGTTAGTGATCCCGTTAAATCAGAGTTTGGTTGGCACTTAATTCAGGTGATGGAGCGTCGCGAAGGACAACTCACTGTCGAAAAGCAACGACAGTTTGCCCGCGCTAATATTCGTGAACGTAAATATGAACAGGCATACCAGGATTGGATCCGTGAATTACGTGATAGTGCTACGGTGAAAATTCTGAACTCAGAAGATGCCGCATCCAGCGCCCCTTAATCTCGCCATTACTACTGGCGAGCCCGCTGGAATTGGGCCAGAAGTTTCTTTAAGTGCTGCCGCCACTTTCTTGGCTGAGCAAGAAGATGTCGAGATTACTTTACTTGGTGCTTCTGATTTGTTTCCCATACCAAAGCATTTGAATCCAAATGTATTGGCACGTCTGAAGTTTGAGAATGTAGAGCTGCAAAGCCCTGTTCAAGTTGGAATATTAAATTCAGATAATGCAGCTTATGTAATCAAGTTATTAGATCTAGCGCTAGAGGGCTGTAAACAGCAGCGCTTTGATGCCATGGTGACTGCTCCTGTGCAAAAAAGTGTGATCAATGATGCGGGCATTCCATTTTTTGGACATACTGAATATTTGGCACAACATTGTGGTGTAGGGCAGGTAGTGATGATGCTCTGTGCTCCATTACCTAAAGGTTTTTTGGGTATCAAGCAGGCAAGAGATCTTCGCGTTGCCTTAGTGACAACTCATATTCCCTTACAGGCAGTTGCAGCCACCCTCAATCAAAGTTTGATTTTAAGAACCATCCAAATTGTTGCTAAAGATTTGCAAGATCGCTTTGGGATTGAAAACCCAATGATCCGCATGGCTGGTTTGAATCCGCATGCGGGGGAATCTGGTTATTTAGGACGCGAGGAAATTGAAGTAATTGCTCCCGCGATCAAAGAGGCTCAGAGTTTAGGTATCGCAGTTTCAGGCCCCTATCCCGGTGACACCATGTTTGATCCAATAGCTTTGGAGAAAGTGGATGCATTTATCGCGATGTATCACGATCAAGGACTTGCACCTTTTAAGTTTGTTACATTTGGTGGTGGAGTAAATGTCACCTTAGGTTTACCAGTGATTCGTACTTCAGTAGATCACGGCACGGCTTTGGATATTGCAGGCTCAGGCACTGCCGACTCGGGTAGCATGCTACAGGCTTTACGCCTAGCTTATCAATTAGCGATGAACCAGAGAAGACATCCTCAATAATGCATCGTGCTCGTAAACGTTTCGGCCAAAACTTTTTACAAGATGGCGGCATTATTCATTCGATTGTTACTTTGATTCAGCCTAGCGATGATATGCATGTCATTGAAATTGGCCCAGGCCTTGGTGCGTTAACTAGACCTTTATTGAGTAATTTAGATCAATTAGATTTGTTAGAAATTGATCGTGATTTAGTAGCTTATTGGAATGACCAAAATTTAAAAGGGCTTAAGGTCATTGAGGGCGATGCTCTGAAATTTGATTTCTTAGAATGGGCCAAGCAACGATCAGGAAGGTTAGGTCTTTGTAAAGTAGTTGGTAACCTACCTTACAACATTTCATCCCCTTTGCTATTCCATTTGGTAGGCGCAGCCAATGAGATTGACGAGCAGGTTTTTATGTTACAGGCTGAAGTAGTAGAGCGCATGGTTGCTCCAGCTGGGGGCTCAGATTTCAGCAGGTTATCGGTGATGTTACAAGCGCGCTACGATATGGAGCAGGTATTAGAGGTGCCACCTGAAGCTTTTGATCCCCAACCAAGAGTGAACTCAGCAGTAGTGCGGATGATTCCGCGTCAGGGTTTCAGTCTCAATAGTGTCCAGTGGCATTCTCTCGAGAAAATCGTTGCAGCCGCATTCTCCCAAAGAAGAAAAATGCTTCGTACTAATTTACGGTCATTTTCGGATCGATTGAAATTAAGCGAGATAGAGCTGAAGTCTAGAGCTCAAGATATTTCAGTAGATCGTTATATCGAGTGGGCAAAAATTCTAGCAGCTTGATCTAGCAGAGTAGGCTTTACTGATATGCGCTTGGATCAATGATGCGCATTTCCGCTTCAATCCAACCTTCAACTTCTTGTTGTAGTGTTTCGGCAGATTTTCCATCTGAGCGAATCACTGGACCAATGGAGAAGATCACAGTTCCTGGTTTTTTGAGAAAGCTATTTTTGGGCCAAAAACGCCCTGCATTGTGCGCAATTGGAATCACTAGTGCGCCCGTTGCACTTGCTAGGCGTGCGCCGCCTTTGCGATAAGGTTTATTAGAGCCTATAGGCGTTCTTGTGCCCTCAGGAAAGAGCATGATCCACTTACCCTCGTTCAGACGTTTACGCCCTTGGCTCGCCACGGATAGAGCGGCAGTTTGTTTACTGGCACGATTGATATGAATCATTTTCAGCAAGGCTAAGGCCCAGCCAAAAAAAGGTATCCAGAGTAATTCACGCTTAAATACAAAACAAAGTTGTTTCGGTAGTAAAGCAATATAAGCAATAGTTTCATAGGCAGACTGATGCTTACTCAGAATAACTACGCGCTCATTTAGAGCGGCTTCCATATTTTCCATTCCACGGATTTCATAATGGATGCCACATAAATGTTGGAGCACATAAATCACGACTTTATTCCAAATACCAATGAAGCTATAGCGATTTTCAGGACTCAGAAATGGGAAGGCAAGCATACATAAAACGGACCAGATCGGGGTAAAGATCAGCAGAAAGAAAACAAAGAGAGTTGAGCTGATCAATTGCATTGTCTTAAACCTGATCTTCTAGCATTGCTAGGGCAAAAGCCATGAGATCAGCATGTATCTTTGTTCCCTCGGGTAGAGCGCCCTTTGCCAAGGTTTTTTCACCCTTGCCAGTGAGCACTAAGTGAGGTGTCGCGCCCAGGGCAATACCCGCCTGTAGATCGCGTAAGGAGTCACCTACTATGGGTACTCCGAGTAATGGGGTAGCGCTCTCTGCTTTTTTATAACGAAGAGCAATTTCCTTCATCAGACCTGGAAGAGGTTTACGACAATCGCAGCCATGAGAATCAGCATGCGGACAAAAGAAAATACTATCGATATGACCACCCAAGGGTTTGAGTAGCTTATCCATCTTGGCATGCATTGCATGTAAATCATTGATCGTGAAAAAACCTCTTGCTAGGCCAGATTGATTGGTCGCAATCGCAAGCTGATATCCAGCTTGATTGAGAAGGGCGATGGCCTCCAAACTTCCTGGAAGTGGGACCCACTCATCTGCTGACTTCACATAATCATCACGATCTTGATTGATCACACCATCACGATCAAGAATAATCAGTTTAGAAGAGCTTAGGCTCATGCTAATTTGCCGAGATCGGCAACGAGATTCATTTTCTGGTGAAGTTGTTGCAAGAGTGCTAGACGATTATCGCGTAGCTCAGGATTAGGATCCATCACCATCACATCTGCAAAGAATTGGTCAATCGGAGTGCTTAAGGTAACTAGCGCTTTTAATAGCTCAACAAATTGACGTTTGTCGTATGCGCTATTTAGTGCTGGGGTAGCTGCTTCTAAGGCTTTAAAGAGTGCAGTTTCAGCTGGGATTTGTAATAAGCCCTGAGAGCAACTCGCAGGAATGGCAGTGGTTGTTTTCTTCAGAATATTACTAATACGCTTATTGGCAGCCGCAAGTTGAGGTGCTTGTGCTAATGCATTGAATTCACGTAATGCCGTTAAGCGCTCAATCAGATCATGAATATGAGCAGGCGATTGACTCAGTACTGCATCTATCTCAGCACTAGTAAAGGGTTTACCTGCTATCGCTTGATCGCGTAAATAAGCACGCAGGCGATCAATGATGAAGGCATAAATATCAGCCGCTTGTGCTTTTTCTTGAACTTCCTTTTGTGGGAACTGTGCGCGAGCCAGTTTAATTAACGCAGGTAAGCTTAAAGAAAGATTCTTTTCAAGGAGTAAACGGCAAATACCCAAGGCATGACGACGCAGTGCATAGGGGTCTTTATCGCCAGTAGGCGCTAGACCTACTCCCCAGATGCCGACCAAAGTTTCTAGCTTGTCAGCAATAGCCAAAATCGTACCGGTTTGAGTCTGCGGTAAAGCATCACCAGCAAAGCGAGGCATATAATGTTCGCTGCAAGCCGCAGCTACTTCTGCATTTTCTCCATCATGCTTGGCATAGTAATTTCCCATAATGCCCTGAAGCTCTGGGAATTCACCAACCATATCGGTGAGCAAGTCAGTTTTTGCAATTTCTGCTGCGCGGTGAGCCAGTTTTTCATCTGCACCTAATTGTTTCGCAATTCCAGTGGCAATCCCTTGGACGCGTTTAGTGCGATCTAATTGATTGCCCAATTGGTTGTGATAAACCACCCTCTCTAAATCTACTATCCGTGATGCTAGAGGCCGCTTTTGATCCTGCATGAAGAAAAAACGTGCATCAGAGAGACGGGGGCGAATAACACGTTC
>JABMMT010000015.1 GCA_013205155.1 Betaproteobacteria bacterium
CTTCAGAATGAGCTGTAGGGGAATCGCCAAGCTGGTTAAGGCACTGGATTATGATTCCAGCATGCGAAGGTTCGAATCCTTCTTCCCCTGCCAATACTGTAGAAATAACAAAGAAAACACTCGACCCTAACCCTCATCGAAAAGCCTATGTCCGCCCACATGAACGCTGATTTATTGACCATATTTACAGGCAACGCGAATCCCGTTTTGGCAAAGGCTGTTGCCAAAGAGCTAAATCTCCAAATGGGTAAAGCCTTTGTAGGTCGATTTTCGGACGGTGAAATTCAGGTTGAAATTCAAGAAAATGTCCGCGGTAAAAATGTAGTAGTTATTCAATCTACTTGCGCTCCAACAAACGATAACTTGATGGAGCTGATGATCATGATCGATGCTCTAAAACGAGCATCAGTAAGCCGCATAACCGCAGTGATTCCTTACTTTGGATATGCAAGGCAGGATCGTCGCCCACGCTCTGCTAGGGTCGCTATTTCAGCACGTATCGTCTCCAATATGCTGCAATCGGTTGCCGGTATTGAAAGGGTTCTGACGATGGATCTGCATGCAGACCAAATCCAGGGCTTCTTTGATATTCCCGTTGATAACATCTATTCCTCCCCAGTTCTTCTGGCTGACTTACAGGCCCAAAAGAGCCAAAAAGACCTTATTATTGTTTCTCCAGATATCGGGGGTGTTGTTCGAGCCCGTGCCATGGCCAAGCAATTAGGCACGGATTTGGCGATTATTGATAAACGGCGCCCCAAAGCGAATCTCTCTGAAGTAATGCACCTTATAGGCGAAGTAGAAGGCCGTCATTGCGTCATCATGGATGACATCATTGATACTGGTGGAACCCTCTGTAAGGCCGCTGAAGCCCTTAAAGAGCGTGGCGCGAAGGGTGTTACCGCCTACTGTACTCACGCCGTCCTATCTGGCGGAGCAGTGGCTCGTATTGCAGCTTCCAAATTAGATGAATTAGTGGTTACTGACACTATTCCCTTGACTCCAGAAGCCATGAAAGAGCCAAAAATACGTCAGCTCAGTGTGGCGCCTATCTTGGCCGAAACTTTGTCCCGTATCAGTAAGGGCGATTCGGTCATGTCCATGTTTGCGGAATAAGCTCAAAATACAGTTTTATCCTGCTTTTTGGTAGTTTTGAGGCATTTGTAGGCAAAAATCCCCATTCCCACGATATAATCGAAGGCTTTTCCGTTTGGTCGCGAACGGAAATTAACCTTAAAAAGGAATTAAATATGAAAGTTGTAGCCTTTGAAAGAAGCGTACAGGGAACGGGTGCGAGCCGCCGTCTGCGCAATTCCGGTAAAACTCCGGGAATCGTTTACGGTAGTAAAGATCCAGCCTTGGTCATTGAGTTAGACCATAACGCACTGTTTCATGCTCTCCGCAAGGAAGCATTTCACTCATCTATTTTGGATTTGGAAGTTGGCGGCAAAACACAACAAGTGTTGTTGCGCGATTACCAAATGCATCCTTTTAAACCATTGGTATTGCACATTGACTTTCAGCGCGTATCTGCGACTGAGAAAGTCCATATGCGCATTCCATTGCACTTCACTAATGCTGAAACTTCAACTGCTGTGAAACAGCAAGGTGCTGTTATTAGCCATATCCTCAACGATCTCGAAGTGTCTTGCTTACCAGCAGACTTGCCTGAGTTTATTGAAGTCGACTTGAGCAAAATTGAAGTGGGTCACTCTATTCACGCTAAAGACGTTACATTGCCACAAGGGGTTGTATTGGTATTGCACGTTTCACAAGAGAATCCAGTGATTGCAAACGCACGTATTCCAACTGTTAAGGCCGCTGAAACTGAAGAAGCTGCTGCACCTGCTGCTGCAGCGCCAGCAGCTGCTCCTGCTGCTGATGCCAAAGAAAAGGCCTAATGATTTAAAGCTGCCGACTATGCAAAAGAAGGCCCGCGCAAGCGGGCTTTCTTTTTTCTCTTTTGTGCAAAAGCACTTATATCTTTAAACTCCCACCATGACTAAATTAATTGTTGGCCTAGGCAATCCAGGAGACGAGCACAAAGATGATCGACATAATGCCGGATTCTGGTTTGTTGATGCCTTGGCAAAACAATTAGGCGCCCGCTTTGAAACCGAAAAACGCTTTCATGGAAAAGTGGCCAAAGGTAAATGGGAAGGGAGTGATATTTATCTTCTCAAGCCTAACACTTACATGAATTTGAGTGGGCAAGCCGTTGGAGCACTCTGTCGTTTTCATAAAATCACAGCAGCAGAAATATTAGTTATTCAAGATGAGCTAGATTTAAAGCCAGGCACGGCTCGGATTAAATTAGGTGGTGGCACTGGGGGGCACAATGGCTTAAAAGATATCCAAGCCCACCTGGGAACCCTTGATTACTGGCGCTTGCGCCTTGGCATCGGTCACCCAAGAGACTTGGCTGGTGATGGACAAGCCATGGATGTAGCAGATTACGTTTTACGTAGACCGCAACGATCAGAACAAAAACAGATTGATGAGAGCATTAAAAATGGCTTACAAATTTTGCCGCTTTTCTTAAAAGGTGACACAGCGACTGCCATGCTGGAGTTGCACTCTAAGACTTAAGCCGACTGAGCCTTTTTCTTAATCATCAGTAAATTGTATTTAGCCATTAGTTGCATTTGGTTTTCTTTATGCGCTGGATCAAATGGGATGCAGTCTACTGGGCATACCTGACGGCATTGAGGCGTATCGTAGTGCCCTACACATTCAGTGCACTTATCTGGGTGAATCTCATAAATCTCTAGGCCCATGTAAATCGCATCATTGGGGCACTCGGGCTCACACACATCACAGTTGATGCATTCGTCCGTAATCATTAAAGCCATAGAGGGTTATTGACCTAACTTATTATTTAATTCATTCGCAGCAGTCTTTTTAACTAGCCATTTTTCGACAGATGGAAAAACGAACTTACTAACGTCACCGCCCATGGAGGCAATTTCACGTACAAAAGTACCTGAAATAAATTGGTACTGGTCGGAAGGCGTTAAAAACAATGTCTCTACGTCAGGCAATAGATAGCGATTCATACCAGCCATCTGAAATTCATATTCGAAATCAGAAACCGCGCGTAAGCCACGCACTATCACACGGGCATGATGATCACGAGCAAAGTCTTTTAATAAACCATTAAAGCCAACAACCTTTACATTCGAATAATGGCCCAATACTTCCTTGGCAATATCAATACGCTCTTCAAAAGTAAAGAAGGGATGCTTGCTACGACTAGAGGCAACGCCCACAATCAGCTCATCAAAAATACTAGATGCGCGACGGACCAAATCCTCATGACCACGAGTAAAAGGGTCAAATGTTCCTGGATATACAGCGACAGTCATAAATCTCCTAAGGCTTTATCAGCTACAAGCAAGAGTTTAGCCTCTTCTACTCCGAAATAGACAGGCTTTTACAGCCCCTGCCTCTAAGTATTTTCCACAATTCCACTCAGGGATCAGGGCTTCTACTTCCTCACGCCTTCGGCTGGCGGAAAACTCCACATAAATACCTCCGCCAGCGGAGTCATCACAAACTCTGGATGCCTCAATGATCGAGTGATCCAATAACGCAAAATCTTGGAAGGGAGGGTCTATAAAAATCAAATTGCTGGAACGATCAGCTTGTTGCTTTAAAAACTCCAAACTATCTTTATGCAAGATTTCTACTACTCCAGAAACTGGTGTCGATATCAAAAGTTTTAGGTTTGCTTGCAAATTGAGATAGGCTTTTTTATCTGTTTCTAAAAGAACTACCGTCGCTGCATTGCGGGAGGCCGCCTCAAATCCCAATGCACCGGTACCAGCAAATAAATCTAAGCAGCCTAAGCCACTTAAGTCTTGTCCAAGCCAATTAAATAGTGTTTCCCGAGTCCGGTCTGTGCTTGGTCGTAGCCCAGGCAAATCCAATACCGAGAGCAAGCGACTACGCCAAAGACCCCCGATGATTCTAACTTTCTTAGGTAGCTCAGTTTTTATTGACTTCTCAGCAGCTGTTTTATGCATGCGCCATTAAGGGGAGGCTTTGGTCTTAGCACCCAAGACCACAATCTTCATACGATCCATCGCAAGATATTTTTGAAATGCAGCAGTCACTTGTTCTAGAGTAACTGCTTCAACCTGTTTAGTCCAAATCTCCATGGTATCGATAGGAAGATCATTCCAAGCAATCGAGGAAACGTTATCTAATAATTTACGGTTGTTATCAATACGCAAAGGATAGCCATTGACTAGGTTCGACTTTGCAGCCACTAGATCAGATACTGCAGGTCCGTCAGCAATAAATTTTGCAATCGTCGAACTGAGAACTTCTAGCGCTAATGTTGCTTGATCATTTTTGGTTTGCAAGCCAGCTTGAAAAATACCAGTATCTTTTCCGGGGGCGAAGTAACTAAATACACTATAGGCAAGACCCCTCTTTTCTCGCACCTCAGACATCAAACGAGATACAAAGCCGCCGCCGCCCAGCACGTAATTACCGACTAGCAAAGGAAAGTAGTCGGGATTATTGCGCGCAATGGCTGTCATGCCCATGACGATATGAGCCTGCTGACTATCGAACGGGATTTGAATTTCACGCTCTGATAAACCCTCTATAGGGGATCGTCCAAGCGTTGGCAATGCTGCGATAGCAGGTCCAGACTGAGGAAGCTTCTTTAATAATAGTTGCGCAATCTCGGCGGCTTGTATGCGATCGACATCCCCAACAATGCTAATGATGATCCGATCACCACGATAAAACATTTTATGAAATTGCATTAAGTCAGAAACACTAACTGAACTCACCGATTTGACTGATGGAGAATTGCCTAAGGGATAGTTGCCATAGACTGATTTTTTAAACCTGCGATCTAGTACAAACTCAGGTTTTGTTTCCGCTTCAAGCAAATTGGTGGTTGAGCGTTGTTTTTCTCGCTCCAAAATTTTGGCATCGTATAAAGGCGAGCTGAGCATGGTCGCAGCCAATTGGACTGCCCGATCTCGCAAGTCTTTACGACTCAAACTCCGAATACGCATAATCGTGCGTTCCCCGCCTGCCGATACGCCAATACTGGCACCCAAGTCAGCAATCTCATCGGCAATCTGTGCCTCAGTCCATACGCCCTTATCGCCACGCGCACCATAACTCATGAGGCCTGCAGCCATATCAGCCAAGCCACTCTTATTGCTTGGGTTATAGCGGTCACCAGCATCAATGCTGATTTCAATATCTACCATGGGTAAGGCTTTGGTTTGCACCAGAAATACCTTGGCACCCTTGTATGAGTCCAATTTTTCAATCGGCAAAATTGCGTTTGCACTATGGATAAGGCCTAGCGTCAGAATGACAAGCCATAATCCTTTATTGAGAGTACGCATTATTTACTCCCCTTGGCTACTTCAGCTTTACGTGGCTGAGGATCCAATGTAGCAATTGTCAAACCTTCATCTACTAAATATTTTTTAGCTACTGCCTGTACCTGAGCTGGTGTAATGGTTTGCATTTTCTCCAACATGTAATCAATGTCTTTCCAAGAAAAGCCTGCCATCTCATTACTACCAATTTCCATTGCCTGTCCGAAGATCGAGTCTCGCTTATAAATTTGGTTGGACAGAATACGCACTTTAATACGCTTGAGTTCAGACTCCAAAATTCCTTTTTGCTTGAGCTCTTCTAGGGCTTTTCGAATACTCGCTTGTGCTTGGGCCACTGTCTTACCTTTAGCCATAGTCGCATTAATCTGAAATAATTCTGGCCCACGAGAAATCATGTCATAACCTACACCGACATCATTGACGACTTTCTCCTGCTTCACTAAAACTCGATTAAGGCGAGCATTGTCATATCCATCTAGGACGGCTGTTAAAAGTTCTAGGGCATATGGCTCTGGATCATTTAGCTTACCTGGCTCAAGGCGGGGAACCTTCCAAGCCATCGCTATCTGAGCGCTATCGGCTGGAGCCTTTACCTCTACTTGCTTGATACCTCTTTGGGATGGCTCAATTTGCGGCTTGCGCACTGGCAATTCATGGGGGGGGACAACACCATAATATTGTTGCACCAGCCTCAACATATTCTGTGGATCCACATCACCAGTGATAACAACAGTTGCATTATTTGGCGCGTACCAACTACGATACCAATCGCGCGCATCCGCTGCTTTCATATTCATCAGATCATTCATCCAGCCGATGACAGGATAACGATAAGGTGAGCTCATAAAGGCTGTAGCCATTAATGACTCATTGAGAAGGCTGCTTGGATTATCTTCTGTCCGAAGACGACGCTCTTCCATGATGACCTGAATTTCTTTATCAAACTCTGCATCATCAAAGCTCAGATTAGACATACGGTCGGCTTCGAGCTTCATCACTTCCTCAAGCTTTGACTTTTCTACTTGCTGAAAATAGGCAGTGTAATCACGCGATGTAAATGCATTCTCACGACCACCCACTGCAGCAACTAAACGAGAAAAATCTCCTGACTTCACTTTTTTAGTGCCCTTAAACATCATGTGCTCAAGCACGTGAGCCACTCCTGTTTTGCCGTTAGTCTCATCTATAGAGCCGGCGCGGTACCAAACCATATGAGCAACCGTAGGGGCGCGATGATCTTCCCTCACAATGAGTTTGAGGCCATTACTCAAATTAAACTCATGAGTTTGTGGAGGATTACCTGCCGAAGCCCATGCTAATGGGCTAACTAGTAGTAATGAAAAGAAAAAACGGAGTAAATTAGAACGCATCTGCTACATCACCATATCCCAAGAATTAAATTGATAAAATGCAAGGTTTAAATTGTATCGATTATGTTCGGCTTAAGTAAAACCCTCGGATCTCTTTTCAAATCTAGCCAGACTGATGAAGCTTGGTTTGATACCCTAGAAGAATCACTGATTCAAAGTGATGTAGGCCTTCCTACGACCGAACAATTGATCAGTAAATTACGAAAGGCCGCAAAGTCTGAAGGGGCTTCTAGTTCAGAAGAGTTGCAGTCACTACTTATTACCGAGGTCAGTGAGCTTTTAAAGCCTCTAGAACCCTCACCAAACCCCTTGTACGTCAATGAAAAGACTTCTATTCCAGAGGTTTGGCTGGTCGTGGGGGTGAATGGCGCGGGCAAAACAACCACTATTGGCAAGCTGTGCCGTCTTTTTCGGGCACAGAATAAATCTGTGCTTCTAGCTGCGGGAGATACCTTCAGGGCTGCTGCTCGTAAGCAACTACAAGAATGGGGAGGACGCAATAAAGTGGACGTCATCACCCAAGAAGGTGGAGATGCCGCTGCAGTCGCTCATGATGCAACCCATTCGGCAATCTCTCGTAAAAGCGATATTCTCATTATTGATACTGCAGGCCGGCTTGCCACTCAAGACCACTTAATGGAGGAGCTCAAAAAAGTAAAACGTGTCATAGGCAAGGTGCTTCCTGGCGCACCACACCATACCTTGTTAGTGCTTGATGGCAATACCGGTCAAAATGGTTTGAGCCAGGTAAAGGCATTTCATGCTGCTCTAGGGCTTACTGGAATCATTGTGACAAAGCTAGATGGCACTGCAAAAGGCGGCGTCATTTGTGCCTTGGCTCACACTCTACAAGAAGGTCCCAAACCAGCAGTTTTAGCCCTCGGCAAAGGGGAAGGTATTGATGATTTAGCCCCCTTTACAGCAGGGCAATATGCCTCTGAATTATTTAATTAAATCAATACCTTATAGAGATTCATCCGGCTTAGCACTCGCTTGACAAGAGTGCTAAAATTGTTTTCTATTAACAATTTATATTAATCAAAAAAATGGTTCAAAAGAAATCTGCTAAACCGAGTACGCAAAGGCTGCCAGTGGCGCAAGCTGCAACGGCGTCCGCATTTCCGATGTTGCCATCCCTTGGGGTTGGCACTCTCGATTCTTATATTGCGTATGTTAATCGCGTACCAATGCTGAGCGCTGCGGAAGAGTTACATCTTGCGCAAGAATTTCGTCATACTGAAAATGTAGACGCTGCTAAAACTTTAGTGCTTTCTCATTTACGTTTAGTCGTTTCTGTAGCTCGTCAATATCTTGGATATGGCATTCCGCATGCAGACCTGATCCAAGAAGGCAATATTGGCTTGATGAAAGCTGTAAAACGCTACGATCCAAATAACGGCGCTCGCTTAGTGTCCTACGCAATTCATTGGATCAAAGCAGAGATACACGAGTACATCCTAAAAAATTGGCGCTTAGTAAAAGTAGCAACCACTAAAGCACAACGCAAATTATTTTTTAATCTCCGCAGTAATAAGCCTACCTTAAGCGCACTGACCCCAGCTGAGATTGAGGCTTTAGCAAAGGCCTTAGATGTCAAAGGTTCTGATGTAAAAGAAATGGAAATGCGTCTTGCAGGTGGCGATATTGCACTAGAGGGCGATGATAATGATGAAGATTCTGCTTATGCTCCGATTGCATGGCTCGCAGATAACCGCCAAGAGCCTACAGAGATGATGGCCCACGCTGAAACAGATGCCTTGCAAGGTCCTAAATTAGATCGAGCCTTAATGGCCTTAGATGAGCGCAGTCGCGATATTGTGCAATCACGCTGGTTGGCAATGGATGCTGAAGGTAAAGGCACTAAAACGCTGCATGATCTTGCCAGTGAATATGGCATTTCTGCTGAACGTATTCGTCAAATTGAAACTGCTGCGCTCAAAAAGATGCGCGGCATGTTGCAAGCAGCCTAAACCAACTCTTTTCTCTTTTACTTTAAGAGTTCATTCAAATCATGCGCCAAGGTCTCAGGGCCTTGTGCATGCTTAATATACAGACGTAGACGTCCCTCTGGATCAAACGCATAGCTTCCCGCTGTATGGTCCATGGTGTATGAGCCTGGACTCGTGCCAGGCACCTTGCGATAATAAATTTTAAAGTCTTTAGCGACCTTTTCTAAGGACGCTTCGTCAGCTGGCCTTAATCCTAAAAAGCGCTTATCAAATGCAGGCACATACTGCTTCAAAATTGCAGCAGTATCGCGCTCAGGATCGACTGTCACAAAAAGAACTTGAACCTTGTCAGCCTTTGGACCCAAGAGTGCCGTAACCTGCTGCATCTCAGTTAAGGTAGTAGGACAGACATCAGGGCACTGGGTATAACCAAAGAACATCACTACAACCTTACCTTTAAAGTCCGCTAGTGTTCTCACCTTTCCATCAGAATCTAGCAAGCTAAAGTCTTTCCCAAATGCTGTACCGCCAGTGATATCGATATTCTTAAATTCTGGCTTAGGGCTACATGCGGCTAAAGTCAACAATAAGAACGCAATAAAACTAGCGCGTAGAGAAGTAAATTTCATATTAGAGGAAATAATGATCAATTAGTAATGCTACGAATAATAGCGATAAATAGGTTATGGAGAAGCGAAAAGTTTTCTTCGCTAAAGCATCGCTATAAGAAATGAATAATGCAATCACATAGAACAAAAATATCGAACCCAAAATAATGGCGGAAACTAAATATACTATGCCGCTCATGCCGTAAATATAAGGAAGCAAAGTAGCGGCGATCAATATCAAGGTGTAGAGCAAGATATTGAGTAAGGTAAATTGCTCTCCGTGTGTCACGGGCAGCATTGGTAATCCAGATTGCACATAATCATCACGACGATACAGTGCGAGAGCCCAGAAATGGGGTGGCGTCCATACAAAAATAATGAGTACCAAGAGCCAAGCTTCAGCAGAAAGTGTATTCGTTACAGCGGCCCATCCAAGTGCCGGTGGCATCGCCCCTGAAAGCCCCCCAATCACAATATTTTGCGGTGTAGCAGGTTTTAATAGCCAGGTATAAATCACTGCATAACCTACAAATGTTGCCAATGTCAGCCACATTGTTAATGGGTTACAAAAAATCCACAAAATGATCATCCCGAGTGAGCCTAGGATGATTGAAAAAATAATGATGTGGACAGGTGTCACCTCGCCGGTAGCTGAAGGTCGCCAAGCGGTCCTTTTCATCTTGGCATCTACTGCTTGCTCTATCAAACAATTCACTGCAAAAGCAGCGCTAGCGAGTAACCAAATGCCCACAATTCCACCGATGAGGATGGGATAGGGAACCATGCCAGGGGTTGCCAAAAACATCCCTATGACTGCACAGAAGACGGCGAGCTGCGTCACTCTGGGCTTCGTTAAAACCCAGTATTGGCGCCAACGCGGCATAGCCACCTTTTCAGATGATTGAGGGGCGCTCATGATGACTTTGTAATCTTCATTTGAATTGGTGGTTTCCATGAGGCCCACTGGCTCATTCTGACTAAACAGAATACTAAAGCGGCAGAGCCTCCGGTATGCAATAAAGCAGCTAACAAAGGCCACTGAAAAATGACATTAGAAATACCGGTAATCACTTGTAACAAGAGCAACGCAATGAGTAGTATGGAAAAACGCTTCAGTATTGGTGTTGCTGGCGTTGATAAGCCATGGGCTTTTACACCTAAAAATCCCAGACAGAATAAGACCAGCACAGCAAATACGCGGTGGGCCCAATGAATCGTTTGTAAGGCCACTGGGGAGATAAACTCCCCTTGAGCATTAAGACCTAGCTCACGCCATAGAGAAAAGCCTTCAGCCCAATTCGTTTCTGGCCAAGCGGAGCCTAAACAAGTTGGAAAATCGGGACATGCTAATACAGCATAATTTGTGCTGACCCACGCACCCAAAAAAACCTGCATGAATAGGATCAATAAAGAAATCACAATAAACAGAGCAGGCAAAGGACGAATGCGTAATGTACGAACAGAAGATCTAGCCTCTTCCCATGTTTGCTGTGCATAGGCCGTTAAAAAAGCGAACAGAACTAAAGCCAGTATGAGATGAATCGTAACGATGATGGGTTGTAGCTTGAGTGTCACAGTCCAAGCCCCAAAAGCACCCTGAATACAAACTAGTAAAAGTAAGCCCAAGCTAGCGAGGAAAGGTATCCGCCCTATTGACTTGAGCTTACTGAAAGCGATTCCGACCTGTAACAAAATTAAGGCGCCCACAGTCATTGCCAGATAGCGATGAATCATTTCAATCCAGGCCTTCATTACTGTCACAGGCCCTGTAGGTAAGGCGTTTTCAGCCTGCTGAATATCACCCAAAGCATGAAATGGCGTTGAAGTACCATAACATCCAGGCCAATCGGGACAGCCCAAACCAGAGTCTGACAAACGAGTAAATGCTCCAAATACAATCAAATCAAAAGTCATAAAAACTATAACCCAATTCAATTTTTGAAAGAAGCTATAGCCAGACCTCGTCCAAAGATAAGCCAAGGGAATCCCTGCAAACACGACTGCA
>JABMMT010000135.1 GCA_013205155.1 Betaproteobacteria bacterium
CGCTCTAGCGATGGCCACTTCAACTGGTCTTCCCCATGAATCAAAAGGTATTTCAAAAAAAGAATGGCTTTGCCCTAATTGAAGTTCTAGTGGGCATGATGGTATTAAGCATTGCGCTGATTGCAGCCCTTCGAGCAGTGGCGCTGAGTGCAGACACGCAATTTGCAGTAACTCAGCGGACGATGGCAATCTGGAGTGCCGACAATGCCTTAAATGAAATTCGGATGAATCGAGTTTGGCCAGATGTGGGTACAAGCACTTTTAGCTGTCCTCAAGCCAACTTAGTATTAGTCTGCCAACGGAAGGTCATCGATACACCTAACCCCTCTTTTAGACGGGTAGAGGTAACTGTTTTTATGGCCGATCAAGCTAGTAGCACCCAAGTCAATGGCCCCCGTCTAGCATGGTTAGTGACAGTCGTTCCCAACCTAAATGCTGGAGCCTTATGAAGCAAAAGACAGTAATCGCAGCAGATGCTGGCTTTACTCTGATTGAGGTGATGGTAGCCATGATCATCATGGCAGTAGTTGGACTCCTAGCCTGGCAAGGTATGGATGCCATGCTCCGCAGCAAAGAAAATATCGAGGGGCGAGCTAAACAAGATGCAGTCTATTTTCAATTAGTGCGCCAATTCGAGCGCGACTGTCAAGAAATGATACCGAGCGCGGAATTAAATATTCCCCAGTATTCTGCTGGAGCAAAGAATATCTGGTGGTTACGTCAGCACAATGAGGCTAAACAAAACAGTTGGGTAGTGATTGGTTATGGAGTGACTCCAAACGGTCTACAACGATGGATAAGTCGCCCACTGACGAATAAATCGGATATCTTGGCAATATGGCAACCATTCATACGAGATCCTGATCTCACTTCAAGCGATATGAAAATCAGCCTTGAGATTCCAGAAATTATTACCCAGCAGGTCAGTGTTATTAGCAATGCGCCATTACCAGGAAAAGGCGTGGACACACCTTTTTTTGCTGGGCTCAATATACGTTGGGGACTAAAAAACCTTCCTTTTCCTATTACTAGATCGTGTTTAGCTGGTGCGAGTCTATAGAATGATCAATCCTAATAAACCGCTTCCATCTCACACGGAGAGAGGCTCTGCGACAGTGACAGCGCTGATTGTGGTTGGGGTCGCAGCAGTTGTGATCACCAGTTTAATATGGCGCCAACAATTACAAATTCGCAATATCGAAACCACTCGTGATAAAACCCAAGCTCAATGGCTACAACACGGCATGATCGATTTTGCGAGACTCGTATTAGCCCAAGATTTACGTACTAGCCAAGCCGATCATTTGGGAGAGGCTTGGTCCCTTCCTTTAAGCGATAGTAAAGTGGCCGATTTTTTAAAGAATATTGATATTCCGGATGAGCTACAAGCTGTCACAGTCAATGGTGGAATAACGGATGCTCAAAGCTTATTCAACCTCACTAATCTTTGGAATGCTAATTTTCAAAGCAATGCGAATGGCGTTCTTGCTTACTCGAGACTGCTAACTGCTTTAGGCTTTAATCCCAATCTAGCACAGCTAACAACTCAAATAGTTCAAGAAAACCAGATGGCATTAAATGATGTCAGCGACTTAATAGGGATACCCGGTTATAGCGTGACAATGATTCAAACATTACGCTCTTATGTATCAGTGTTACCGAACTCCACCACAATCAATATCAATACCGCCCCAGCCGAGGTCTTGATGGCTGCCTTTGCTGGTTTAACCCGTTCTTCAGCGAACAGCATTGTGCAAAATCGATCTGGCTCCCCCGCTAAAAGTTTGACGGATATCAATAGTCTTTTAATGCGCTCTGGCGCAGGATCCAGTGTGACGGTAGATGCAAGTCTAGTAAATATCAATTCTCAGTATTGGCTTGCATCCTCTGAGGTCAATCTGGGAAGTAGCATTTTTAAGAGTTCCAGCTTAATTCAGAGATCATTGAGTCCAATGGCCTTGGGCAACTATACTCAGGTTGTTTGGAATAGAACTAACAGGATATTGTCAGAATGAGTCTATTGATTATTCATTGCCCTCTCAAGCCGCTTTTCGAAGCAGCTGGCACTGATGACGGCTTTAATGCTCAAAAAGAGGCTTTTGAGTGGTGCTTATGCGAAACCAACGCATTACATGCGACCGTTCAATCATCCGGCACAGGAACTGTTGAGTCGATGCCTTATGCCGATGAAGCTTTGGTATTAATGCCAACTCTAGACGTTAGACTAATGGAAAAAAAGGTTCCGCTAGTAAAAGCGAAGAAATTACAGCAGGTTCTCCCAAGCCTGATTGAAGATGAGCTATTAGGTGATATTGAAAGCACTGTAATTTATGCTTTGCCACACCTGCCCGGACAATCGGGATCCCAAAGAACGCTTGCAGTCATGAATAAATCTTGGTTGCATTGGCTAGTTCGAGAACTTGATCACATTCTGACACCGCGTGTTCGTATGATCCCAGATTGTCTGATCATGCCCTTGCAAAATACAAGCACAAACCCACAAGAACCCTTCAGTTCTTGTGTTGCTTTTCAAAGAAGTGATGCTGCAGTCATTTACACATGGCATAAGACAGAGCAGCTTGGGGTTGCTTGGATTGAAGAATCAGAAGAAGTGGTATTGCCCAGTCGCTTAAAAGATATCAAGCCAATTGAATGGTCATGGGACTGGATGACTCCAAGTGCCTTTACTTTTAGCCGCCGCACTGACATTGCAGCAGCAAGCTTAAATTTATTACATGCTGAATTTGGTGTGCGCAAGTCATCCAAAAAATCTACCCTCAATTGGTTTTCAAACTCAGGCCAGCAGTTACAAACACCGCTGAGCAAAACTATCTCCTGGTTGGATCGCAGATTATGGGCAAAACCCATCCTCTGGGCTCAATACGCTATGAGTAGTATTATTTTGGGCGCGGGAATATATACCTCTTGGCTCGCTGTAGATAATTGGCGCTGGGGTCGTAATATTGATCTCTCTGCTGCACAATTTTTGGCACCTGAAACAATTGGCTTACTTGCTCAAAATAAAAACACCGACTCGATTGCCCTAGCCTTCACCAAACAGTTAACCAATGAAGCACGTCATAAAGGCCTGCCTACTGATGCCGACTTCATCGCCATGACTGGCAAACTCCAGCAACTTAAGACCGCGCTTGGAAAAGGCTCTATAGACAAAATGGAGTACGACGGCTACCGCATTGATTTTGAATTTAAGGCAGGCGGAGAAGTACTCAGTGCTGCCGATGTCATTGGTAAAGCACAATCCTTGGGCTTGATGGTTGCCGACCTTGGAAATAACCGTTACAGACTTCAACCTTATGCAGGATTAGGTTCAAGCTAGGGCTTTGGTGAAATTACTTCAGGGAGTCCTGCCTTAGGTGCTCTTGTCAATGTTACAAGAATACCTACTGGTTTTACTAGCACACCAGTATGGGTATCAGTCGCTGTTCCTGGCGCCACGACTCAGGATTCAAATACCGTTTATCAAAACAATCTTTTAGGTACCTTCTCGCCTGGCCCACTCTCATTAAACGGTTATGTAGCCAATGTTCCTTTAAGTTCAATTAAATAATGAGTGCAGATGAGTTCTACATTGGCCTCGAGCAATGCAGAACTCATCAAGTCACTAGAGTATTTTGATAATGACCACGCAAGCCACGCCTTTGGGGTGCCCTTGACAGAATGAGTCTAGGGCTTTTTCAATCAGTCTACTACCTTCATGTATTCAGCTTCAATTGCATCAAATATTTCTTCTGGCACTGTTGAGGCAAACTTCTTACGACGGTTAGCAGATAGTTTTCCGTTTTGTTCCATGCATGCCAAAATTAAGGTGTTGAGATCCTTGCCTCTGATGTCGTATCCGCCATCAATAGCACGGTAAATGAGGTCGTACTTCGCCAAGTACTCAGTCTCTTCTCTTAAGTCCTTTTCTAATGCTTGCTTAGCCATCTCTAATCCAAACTCAACACATGCAGTGGCATTCCAGTAGCGATATAAAGAATCATCCGATTTGAATGTCATTTGATAGTCATCACCATCAATCCAAATGACCTCCCAGCGCTTACGAGCAGGCTCAGAAAAGCTCTTTAGAGCAGATAGGTATAAATCTTCATTGCGCTTCATTGCAATAGATACTGGCAATAGCAAGCCGTTCTTTAAAGCGCCGGACTGGCACAAAGCATGATGAAATAAGAATCGCGATAAACGCCCATTACCATCCATAAATGGGTGAATGAAAACAAACCCGAATGAAATAATCGCAGCCGCAACCAAAGGGTCTATCTGCTTTGGCGAGGTATTAGCAAAATCTACTAAGCCCTTCATCAAGTCATTGATAATTTTAGGTGGTGGCGGAATATACGTTACGCCAGCAGCACCACGTAATGGGCTACTTAACCAATTTTGCTCATGCCGATAATGAACTGCCCTATCTAACGGGTTTGTAATGGCAGTGTTTTGCAAGCCAACCAAGTATTCTTCATTCAATTGAGTAGTCAGATGTGCTTTTTTAAGCAACTCTACAAATGCCTCTGCTTTATTAGCGCTTGGTGTTTCATGCTCAATCTCAAAAGAACTTTTAGTCTCGCTTAAATAAGCCCAAGACATTGCCCTATCGGATGCGGTTGAACCAAGCTCCGATAGAAATTCATTAGCCTTCTGGAGGATGTTAGATTCAAGCAAACTATTAATGCGCACAGTTCGCTCAACAGTTACGCAGTAATCCAAAGAACCCAGTCCGTTGAAATTAACCCGCCATTTGGCATTACGGATGCTTGGACCCGTAATGTATTTTTTAGGGTCAAATAAATTAACCATTGGCCCTGTAATTGCTGGCGCGCCCTTTAACTCTTGCTTGTTAAAAGCTTCCCACAAAAAACAAGCTGTGCGTATATAAACACCTGTTGGCGATTCGCTAATTGCGGCCAGCATTTCTTGGGCTGGGATTTTTCTTAAGGCCTGCGACAGCAACTGGAGATTAACCCCCTCATGCTTTAGCGCAAATAAAAGATGGGTTAGTGGGCGATCATCTTTGGGGGCTACCTTGGCGGGTATCAACAATGCACCCTGGGTGGGCGTTACACTGGTTACCGAGGCAAGGCGTGCTGGTGCTAATGGATCAAAAGTACTGAGATCAAGCTGACTTTTTACTTTTGAATAGCCTATATCGCTCATGTTTTCCTCAAGCCTCACTTTTTCGTTTGAATAGCTATTTTCCCACACTTTTTCTTACATATACACACTTTTTCTTACGATTACACATATTTACATACTTTTTATTACATATTTCAATAGATTCCTACATTTTTAAACATATCCTCACTTTTTCCTACGAAATGGTGGTTTGGAGGATCTTTACTAAACAGCCCAAAAGATATGAATTCAATTGCAATATGCAGTTTTGTTGCAAATTTAATTGAAAGTGCTGACCAGCTAGTTACTCACTTTCTTCATCACGGTGATGTACCCATGATTAATGGAGCAGAAAATCTCAATTGCTTTGATATTGATGATTACCTTACCCAGCGCTGTGGTGAGATTTTCAGTGTAAGAAAGTGCAGTTCAATCGATCCTTAAGCAAGGTTTTATTGGTGGGTAAGCTAGTAGGGTATAGAGCACTTCAAAGTAGAGGGCCTTATTTAAAAAAGGCTTCTAGGTTGAATCTGGCGGAGAGGGAGGGATTCGAACCCTCGGTACCTTTGACAGTACGCCTGATTTCGAGTCAGGTACATTCGACCACTCTGCCACCTCTCCGAACCGAAAGGCAATTATAGCGAGCATATCAAGAATATCCATATAACCACAGGGGGCTTAAATCTCTTGAATTTAGGTAGCGAAAATCTAATAATCATATTATGAGTGAAAAACTTAAGAAAAATAAATTAACCAAGCCTCCATTTGATAGGAAAAAGTTTGTTGAAGAACTTAGAAGGCACAGAGCCTCAATGAAGATGGGTACCTCAGTTATGAATGAAGTCCGCTCTGAGCCACGCTATGAACCAGCCCTTAAATCGACTTAAGTACTTCCAAGCCACCCAAATAAGGCTGCAGCGCTTTCGGTATAGCAATGCTGCCATCAACTTGTTGTTTGTTTTCTATAAGCGCGACCAATGCTCTACCCACTGCAAGTCCTGAACCATTTAGGGTGTGTAGTAGTTCTGGTTTACCTTGGCCCGCTTTAAATCTGGCTTGCATACGTCTTGCTTGAAAGTCACCCATGTTTGAGCAGGAGCTGATTTCACGATAAGC
>JABMMT010000136.1 GCA_013205155.1 Betaproteobacteria bacterium
CCCATGAATATCAAAATGCTCTCCTAATAAATCGCAAGACATAGCAGAGCATTCAATATGCCAACCAGGTCGGCCTTCGCCCCAAGGAGATTTCCAGCGTGTGTCAGCAGGCTCTTCTGGTTTCGAACTTTTCCACAACACAAAATCAAGTGGGTCGCGTTTACCGCCTGATATTGTTACTCGTTCACCAGCATTCAGTTCATCCAATGATTTTCCTGAAAGACGTCCGTAACCAGGAAGTAAGCGCACAGCAAAGTTCACATCGCCATCTTCGACTTGATATGCCAATTCATTTTCAATCAACTTACCAATCATGCCTTGCATTTGTACAATAAAATCAGTAGCGCGAGGCTCCTGGTCCGGATGCATCAAACCTAAGTCATCAGAATCAACATGCATCGCATCGATGAATCGCTGGGTTAAGGCAGAAATAGCTTCGCCATTTTCAATGGCCCGATGAATAATCTTGTCATCAATATCGGTGATATTGCGAACATAAAGGACTTCATAGCCGCTTGCCCGAAGCCAACGAACGGCCATATCAAACACGATCATGACCCTGGCATGGCCAATATGGCAGAAGTCATAGACTGTCATGCCGCACACATACATTTTCACCTGGCCCGGTACGATGGGCTTAAAGACCTGTTTTGAACGGCTTAGGGTGTTATAGATTTGCAGCATAGGGGTATAAAGGTTGGGCAAGTAGCGCCAATTTGTTAGACTGAGCGCTGAGTATATCGAATGAGCCCGTTTTACACCCCTTCTCTTATGTCAGTAACTGTCTTTGCACCACGTCCAGCCCTTCTGCTTGCCTTAGCAGCCAGCTTCCCATTGCTATTTTTGGGGGGCTGCACCACCCCCGCCCAAGAACGTACCCAAGCTGAGCTCTCTGCCCTAAATGCCCAAAGGATGAATTCCCCGTTGGCTATGACACAGCCCTATTTAGGAGGCTATAGTCCTAGTGAACCGCCTAGACTTTCAGCTGACACTGGATATGACCCCTTAAATCCTGAGCTTTCAGAAACGGTAGCCATCCCCTTTCTCTCCTTTCTGATTATTGAGCCAGATCCTATCCCTAAAAATGCAGTGCCACCAGATGTAGAAAGGTTAGTCAAGGCACGGCAATTTCAAGAAGCTGTCGACCTGATCAACACCAAACTCAAAACGAATCCACAGAATGTGCAAATCCGATTTGTAAAGGCTCGACTGCAAATTGAAATGCGCAAGTTTGATGATGCCAAGAAAACCTTAATTGACATTACCCAGCAATTTCCAGAGTTACCTGAGCCCTATAACAATTTGGCAGCAATAGCAGCAAACCAAGGTAACTGGATTGAAGCAAGGGATTATTTAGAGCTTTCCCTAAAGCTTCGCCCGACTTATGCAATTGCTGCAGCCAATTTAGGTGAAATCTATATTCGATTGGGCGCCCAGGCATATGAGAATGCTGCAAAAGGAGCTCAGACCAACCAGCGCCAATACACTCTGCGAGCCAAGGCCCTATTAGATGTGCTTAAGCCGCCTGCTAAACGTCCTCCCCCCGCAAATGTTCCCGTGAGGCCTGCAAGCTCTAAAGATTCAGTTCAAAATACTCTTCCAACAACCAACCTTCCAGAAAGTAGACCAAGCAATGGCGCAAGTACTGTTAAAAACTAATCAGGGTGATATCACCCTCACCCTCGATTCCATCAAAGCGCCTAAGAGCGTTGCCAATTTTTTGCAGTATGTCAAAAGTGGTCACTACGATGGCACGATCTTCCATCGCGTGATTGATAACTTCATGATCCAAGGTGGCGGTATGACTGCTGGTATGAAGCAAAAACCGACTGTTGCTGAAATTGAAAATGAAGCTAGTAATGGACTAAAAAATGAACGTGGCACGGTTGCGATGGCTCGTACTAGTGAGCCGCACTCTGCTTCATCTCAGTTTTTTATCAACCTTAATGACAATGATTTTTTAAACCATACCGCACCCAATGCCCAAGGTTGGGGTTATGCTGTTTTTGGAAAAGTGACTGATGGAATGGATGTGGTCGATCAGATTCGTAAAGTTAAAACGGGTAGCTCTGGTTTTCATCAAGATGTTCCTGCCGAGGATGTTGTCATTGAGAAAGCCACTGTTCTCGAGGAATGATCCCGCAATATTCGAGCGTACTGCTCATCTCAGACCTGCATCTCACGCCGTCAATGCCCTTGACGGCGCAACGTTTCTTTGATTTCTGTGAAAAGGATGCTCCCCAGGTAGAGGCTGTCTTTATCTTGGGTGATCTATTTGAGTATTGGGTGGGTGATGATATAGCTTCATCATCCCCGTTTCAACAAGAAGTAAGACGTGCCCTAGCCAACCTATCAACCAAGGTCAAAACCTTCTATATGCATGGCAATCGGGACTTTTTAGTGGGCACAGACTTTCTCAAAAAGACAGGGATGACATTACTAAAAGATCCTTCTTATATTGAAATTGCTGACAAACAATATATTTTGAGTCATGGCGATGCTCTTTGCACTGCAGATGTAGGCTACCAAGTGTTTCGTACTTGGGTTAGAAAATCCTGGTTACAGAAATTATTCTTACGCCTGCCAGTAGCTTGGCGTCTTGCAATTGCTAAACATCTTCGTAGCAATAGCCACGTGGTATCCCGTATACCAAGCGCAGAATATCGCATCAAAACTAATGTCACCCTGCAGGCTTGTGCCGCTCTCATGATAGAGCATTCCCAATCGCGTCTGATCCATGGGCACACTCACTTAACCAATCATCATCGTGAACACTTGAACGAACAAACATGGCAGCGGTGGGTGCTGTCAGATTGGGATCTTGATCACCCAGAAAGCTTTTTACCAAAGGCCAATACGCTGTATATCGATGGGCTTGGCCCGCGCTTTATCGACCTGATTAAGCCTCAGTAACTAAATTCTATTTAAGGATTTATTAAGAAACTGAGTATTTTGCTAAGCATTGAACCATCTGCGCATAAATACGTGGGTTCGCAGCCATTACTTCACCGCTTTTTAAGAAGCCCTCTTCACCCCTATAGTTACCAATCAAGCCGCCAGATTCAGTAATAAGCAATGCGCCCGCGGCCATATCCCATGGCTTGAGATCGCTCTCAAAAAATCCATCATAACGCCCTGCTGCAACATACGCTAAATCTAAGGAAGCAGCGCCAGGGCGACGAAGACCCGTACATTGACGGGTCATCTCTGCAAAAATTTTGAGGTATTTTTCAAGATCCTGATCTTCGCGATAAGGAAAGCCTGTGCCAATTAAACAATTCATTAGACGATTTTGTGAGCCCACTCGTAAACGACGACGATCTAAATACGCTCCTGCACCACGAGTTGCTGTAAAGAGTTCATCGCGAGTTGGATCGTAAACCACCGCCTGTTGGATCACGCCATTGACTGCCAATGCAATCGAAACGGCGTATTGTGGAAATCCGTGAATGAAATTGGTCGTGCCATCTAAAGGATCGATGATCCAGATATGTTCAGCATCAGAATTATATTCACCTGTTTCTTCAGCCAAAAATCCATGAGTTGGATAGGCCTCACTCAGTGTCTCAATGATGGCTGCTTCTGCTGCCTTGTCCACCTCGGTTACAAAATCATTATGCTGTTTACGATCAACTTGTAAGCGCTCCAAATTCAAGGAGGCTCGGTTAATCACAGTTCCGGCACGACGAGCAGCCTTAACGGCCACATTTAACATGGGATGCATAGTATTGATGGACAAATTAGATAAGAACAAGCTTGTAATATTGCCAACCGCAAATGCAAAAACTGCATGACAATAAGAAGCTAAAAGATTGATTCTAAACGATTTGTCTTCCTTACCCCTCAGCCCACCTTCAATCACCAATCTATGAATCCCAAGAACCCTGAGCTGCTGCGTTGGATCCTGGTTGAAACGAGTCACCCTGGCAATGTCGGCTCTGCAGCACGCGCCCTAAAAACAATGGGCTTTGGCGATCTTCGCTTGATTAATCCAAAGCTGATGGGTATTGCAGAGGAATCAGAGGCGATTGCACTGGCCAGTGGCGCAGGTGACGTCCTGGCTGATTCTCAAGAGAGCCATGCTCTGGAGAATGCGGTTGAAGGCTGTTCACTGGTACTCGGCCTTACCAGTCGCGATCGGGAGTTTGGTCCGCCTGCCTTGAACTGGATTGATGCACGCCCCCTGATTTTAAAAACCTTGGCTGCTGACCAAAAGGTCGCACTAGTATTTGGGCCTGAGCGAACGGGCTTAGATAATCAAGATCTTGCTCTATGCACCCATCGTGTTTGGCTTGATGCTAACCCACACTATCCCTCATTAAATTTGGCTCAAGCCCTGATGGTTTGCGCCTTTACTCTTCGGGAAGCGATCAATAGTGATTCTGAAGAAGCTTTAAACATTCCGAGTAAGGACCTCAATGACTATGCAGACCCTGCTGCCGTCGCCGCCATGCTCGACCACTGGCGTGAAGGATTAGAGGCCATTGGCTACCTAGACCCCGCTAACCCAAAGAAACTGATGGCCCGATTACAGGCTTTATTTGCCCGTAGCCGCCTACAAAAAGAGGAAATTGATCTATTGCGTGGCATTGCCAAGCAGATGCTCCTGAGAAAATAGGCCCACCCAGTTAAAATCACACTATGTTTAATTCCCTTTTTGACCATGTTGACTCCATTATTGTTCGAGATCCTGCCGCTAGAAATCGCCTAGAGGTCATTACTTGCTATCCAGGCTTACATGCCGTTTGGCTCCATCGTGTTTCCCATTTTCTTTGGAACTTGGGTTTGAAATGGATTGCACGTCTGATGTCGATGTTTGCGCGCTTCTTAACCGGTATTGAAATTCATCCTGGCGCCAAAATTGGCCGTAGGGTTTTTTTAGATCATGGCCTTGGCATCGTCATTGGTGAGACTACTGAGATTGGTGATGATTGCACTATCTATCAAGGTGTGACATTAGGTGGAACCTCCCTATACAAAGGTATGAAACGTCACCCCACCTTGGGTAAAGGTGTAGTGATCAGCGCAGGTGCAAAAGTACTTGGTGGATTTACTGTTGGCGATGGTGCACGCGTTGGCTCTAATGCGGTTGCTTTAAAAGAAATCCCACCGGGAGCCACTGCTGTCGGAATACCCGCACGTGTTTTACATCCTGATTTACCGCAAAGTGCAGACACTAAAACAAAAGAATATTTTTCGGCTTACGGAGTCACACCCAATGTAGATGACCCTGTATCGATGGCCCTCAAAGGCTTGATCGATGCCACGATTGAGCAAGAAGCTAAAATTGCCGCCCTAGAAAGCATGATTGCCAAACTGAGTAATACACCAACTGATGTAAGCGGCACCAGTGATACTAAGCGTGATCTAGACGCCATTAAAGAATGGCTCAAGGAGTAATTTTTAATGCAGCGTTCGTGGATTAGAGTTACCCAAGCCTAAAGCTCCACTCTGAAATTCATCTTCTTCATTGCTGCTATCGTTTGGCATACCAAATGTAAAACTCTCACCACCTTCTGGGTGACGATTTTCAATCTCATCATCCGTTGCCGAGCGCACGTCTTCTACCTGAACCCAAAAACGTAAGGCCATCCCCGCAAGTGGATGATTACCGTCTAACACTACTTGATTATCAGCAACGTCAGTTACTGTATAGATCAAAGGCTCATCATCTGAATCATCACTAGCTTCCGTAGATCCTTCATCAGCATCTGGAATCCCTTCAAACTGCATCCCAATTTCTAATGGCTCAGGAAAACGGGTGCGTGGCTCAATTTTTAGTAACTCAGGGTCATACTCACCAAATGCCTCACTAGGCTCAAGCTGAATAGTGGCTTCATAGCCAATATCCTGACCATCGAGCAAGGTTTCAATTTTAGGAAAAGTGCCCTCGTAACCACCATGCAGGTATACCATCGGAGAGTCAGGTTCTTCGATGACATTATTTTGCGCATCGGTTAACTTATAGCGAAGGGAAACGATGGTATTTTTTTCAATCTTCATGCGGTATTTATCGAACATTTGTTTTTATTCAAAATCAATCAAGCTTTTACTTTATGGACTCATTTTACTTGAGCAAGCCCTATCAACCGCCAGAGGCTCCCAGAGGCCTGCCCTTAGACCAGCCATGGGCCTTATTTGGAAATATTAGCCCCGAGCGGTTTATGTCACGTTATTGGCATAAAAAGCCATTATTAATCCGGGGGGCCATCCCCGCCTTTTCCATTCATCAGAAAAATCCTCCAGAATTAGATAGTCCTATTTCTGCCCCAGAACTTTTTGCACTCGCAGGGAATGAATTTATTGAATCGCGTTTAATTCAATCTAAACCCTGGTCTTTGCAATCAGGGCCTTTCAAGAAAAAAGCAATCCCTAGGATCGATCAAGCTGATTGGACCTTACTGCTTCAGGGCATGGAGGCGCACCACCCTGCTGCAGCAGTAATTCTCTCTTGGTTTCGATTCATCCCTGATGCTCGCTTAGATGATTTAATGATCAGTATCGCTGGCGTTGGTGGAGGCGTTGGCCCCCATTTTGATTCTTATGACGTTTTCTTAATTCAAATGTCTGGCAGAAGGTGCTGGCGCATCTCCACTCAAAAAGATTTAAGCCTTGATCCACGACTCCCCTTAAAAATATTACAAAACTTTACCGTCGAACAGGAATGGGTATTGGAACCTGGAGATATGCTGTATTTGCCACCGCATATTGCACATGATGGCATTGCCCTTGATGCCGGGTGTCAGACTTGGTCTGTGGGTTTTCGCTCTCCGAGTTTTAAAGAGCTTCTCCAAGAAGGCTTATGGAGGCTTGCAGAATCTTTAGAAGCAATCCCAGGGCTAGAAGAAAAATTTGCAGATCCAAAACAAAATGCGATTCACACCCCAGAAGAACTTCCTAAAGAGCTCATTAAGCAGCTTGAAAAAAAATTGGCGGGTCTAAATCTCGATCAAATTGATGGATTTTTACCGGGCATTACAGCTTACTTAACAGAACCCAAACAACATGCTTACTTCCATGGGCCTAAAAACCCCCTTTCACCAAAGCAATTTGCCCAAAAATTAAGCTCTCAAATGCTCAAACCTCATCCAGAAAGTCGTCTACTGAGTCTTAACCATGAGGTCTATTGCAATGGAGAGAGAGTGACCATGGGGCAAGCGAAGGAGATTCAAGAGGCCTGGCGCTCTATTGCTACCAACAAGAGACTGGTTCTTAAGAAAAGCCTTCAAGCAAGAGTGGATTCAAGCCTATACCAGGCCTACCTGTCAGGCTGGCTAATTCTTCAATCTGCCTAGAGAGATAGCTATAATCGGTACTGGAAAATACCTAGGGACTTTCCCTTGATGAATCCATTCACAATTACTAATCATTGCTGTCATTTTTAAGAGGAAACTACAAATGAATAAATCACTCGTATTCGCTGCCATGTTGGCTATCGCTTTAGCCGCTTGCGGTAAAAAAGAAGAAGCAAAACCAGCGGCTGCTCCTGCTGCCGCCCCTGCTGCTCCTGCTGCTGAAGCTCCTGCTGCTGCTCCAGCCGCGCCTGCTGCTCCTGCTGCTGCTCCTGCTGCAGACGCTAAGAAGTAATCTTCCTTATGAAGAAAAAAAGCCGCTGTAAAGCGGCTTTTTTATTAGCATCAAATCAAGATTATCTTTTCAGCTGCTCAGCAAGTAATGTTAGCAATTGGAATCCAGCGGGTGTGTTTTCAGGCTTACCATCAACATCTTGCACATAGACGCTCGCAGAATTTTCACCTGTACTCTTAATCGTTACTTGATATCTTTTTGCTTTTAAGCTGGAATCATCTTTACTGCTAAACAGATTGGAAAAGAAGCCCTTAGTGTCACCCAAATCTTTTGGATTAACATAGCGCACGTAATAAATACCATTTGCACGGTTTCGATCTTCAACTGAGAAGTTAGAACGGTCCAGAGCCAAACCTACATCACGCCATGAGCGATCGAATCCTGAACTTAAATCAATATGGGCTTGATTGACACCATCTTGGACAAATTTTGCTTTAGGTGTTTTAGGATTCACTGGCGCAGCGACCATTGCTTTAGCCTGCTCTTGGGTCATTCCTAAACGCTCCATCAGTCGCGCTAAGAATGCTGCCTCTAAATCTGGTTCACTCGGCCGTGGAGTCCAGATAGTTGAAAGACAGGCTTGTGTAACGTCACGAACACACTGCTCAACTGCACCACGTTGAGTAATATAAATTTCAGTTTCTCCTGGCTTGGTTGGCTCAAGACGGGTTTTATATTTATCACGCTCACCAGTGTCAAAAATAGAGCCAAGGGTACTGGCGATGGCGGAACGAATGAAATCTTGGGCAATCTTCGCCCGATTCTCAGCCCAATCTGTTTCCATAATTCCAGTAGAAGGTGAATCAACGACTAATAAGAAACCATTCTCTTGCCAAAAATCTTTCACCTGTGGATAAAGCTCTATAGCTGGCTTTTCAACTACTAACCAGCGGCGATCACCATCGCGCTCAATCCGCATTCCTGGTATTCCGGTCATCACATTGGTTCTACGCTGAGAAGACTTTTTTACAGCAGCGTTATAGTCGGACATGGTTGCAGTACCATCTTGCACAATATATCGACGATCCGATTGAGACGTAATCAGGTCGGGTGGATAGGCGAGATTAGGGCCTCTAATTGCGCCGCTACCTTTGTAGTCAACCGTATCGTTACTGGTCACAGACGTACAAGATGTTAAACCAGCAAGGGCAATTGTTAAGACTGCAAAGATCGCACAATAGCGGCGCAGGATTTGTACAATATTCATCATAGTAGGCCTGCTTGTTTTAATGCTGCCTTTAAGGGCTCACGCAGTGGCTCACTGAGTGGCGTTAACGGCAGGCGAATGCCAGCGGTAATCTTACCCATCTGATGCAAGGCCCATTTCACTGGAATTGGGTTAGCTTCGATAAACATCGCTTTATGTACTGCAATTAATTGATACTGTATCTCACGGGTCTTTTTAACATCATCAGACATGGCAGCCACACACAACTGGTGCATCAGACGAGGGGCCACATTAGCTGTTACTGAAATATTACCTTTGCCGCCCATCAGCATTAGCATCGCAGCAGTTAAATCATCTCCTGAGAAGACGGAAAAATCATGATGGCCTGCTCTCTGAAGATCGGCTATCAAGAGTGTTCCGCGCTCAAGGCTACCGGTAGCTTCTTTAATAGCAATAATGCCAGGCACGCTAGCAAGGCGAACTACCGTATCGCCAGACAAATCAGCTACAGTCCGACCAGGCACGTTATATAAAATGACGGGAAGATCTACAGACTCAGCAATCTTTTTGAAATGGGCATACATACCCTCTTGGGTAGGTTTGTTGTAATACGGTACTACTTGCAAGCTCGCATCTGCACCGACTTTTTTAGCAAAATGCGTTAGCTCAACTGCTTCAGTAGTGGAGTTACCACCGGTACCAGCAATCACTGGAATTCTGCCGGCAATATGATCGACGGTTACGCGAATCAACTCACAATGTTCTTCTACGGAAACGGTTGGTGACTCACCACTAGTACCAACGATCACAATGCCATCTGTGCCTTCGGCAACATGCCAATCAAGTAATGCACGCAGGCTAGCAAAATCCAAGCCACCATCTTCGAACATCGGTGTAACTATAGCCGGCATACTGCCAGAAATGGTTTTTTTGCTACCTGTGGAATGAGCTGTATTTGTCAACGAATGGATACCGATTGTGAGCTGTCTAAACCATGAAATTGTAACGGAATGTGTTCTTTTAGACCGCTTTTACTGCGCAGATCCGCTGCATCATAGCTGGCTTGGGGCTATCTTGATAAATATCCTCATAGGCGATGATTTTTAGGCCATGCCTAGCTATCAAAGCAAGTAATTCCCCTGTTTTTAAGAGGAAATTAGGATTGGAGGGCTTTCCAAATACTTCGTTTCCTTGCGCAAAGGTTTCATAAATCAGAACCCCGCCGCCATTGAGCATTTGGGGTAAGCGGTCCAAATGTGGCCGATATAAATAGTTGGTGACCACAATGCCATCAAATAGCCTGCCTTCTAAGGGCCATTCCTCAAGCTCTAGATCCCATTGCTCTGGAGTAATTTGAACAGAATGAACCGATTGGATCAGCTTGATATCTTGATCTACCGCGATAACAGAGAAGCCCAAGTTTGCTAAATAACGTGCGTGACGCCCTGCACCACAAGCAAGATCCAATACCATCCCTGACTTTGGGATCAAGTGAGCGAAACGCTTCACCCACGGTGAGACCTCTATAGTTGCATCGTGGGTCGCTAGCAATTCTTAAGCTCAATCGTATGCAAGACCCATTGCTTCACGGACCTCACGCATCGTTTCTTGGGCGACCTTACGAGCCTTGTCGCAACCATCAGCAATGATTGAACGCAGCAAGCTAGGATCATCCAAATATTTTTGGGCACGCTCGAACATGGGTTGCTGTTCAGCCAAAATAGCATCAATCACAGGTTGCTTACACTCTAGACAACCGATACCAGCAGATTTACACCCTTTTTCTACCCATTGCTTGGTTTCTTCATTGGAATAGACAGTATGCAATTGCCAAACTGGACAACGGGCAGGATCACCAACATCTGTTCGCCGAACGCGAGCGGGATCTGTCGGCATTGTTCTGATGTTCTTAATCACATCCTCAGGCAGCTCTCGAATGCTAATGGTATTGCCATAAGATTTAGACATTTTTTGCCCGTCAATTCCTGGCATGCGTGATGCTGCAGTTAATAGCGCTTGGGGTTCAGGAAGAATAATCTTACGTGAGCCCTCTAAGAAACCAAACAATCTTTCTCGATCAGCCATGGAAAGACTTTGTGCCTCTTGCAATAAAGCCTTTGCTTGTTCTAAAGCTTCATCATTGCCACGCTCCTGAAATGCAATGCGTAATTCTGCATACATCTTTGCACGCTTACTACCTAATTTCTTAACAGCCTCTAGAGCTTTCTCTTCAAATCCTGGCTCACGACCATATAAATAATTAAAGCGCCTTGCCACTTCACGAGTCATCTCGACATGAGGCACTTGGTCTTCACCAACTGGCACAAATTGAGCACGATAAATCAAAATATCGGCAGCCTGCAGCAGTGGATAGCCCAAAAATCCATAGGTTTGCAAATCTCTTTCTTTTAACTTTTCAATCTGATCTTTATAGGTTGGCACCCGCTCAAGCCAGCCCAATGGGGTTCCCATCGAAAGTAGTAAGAACAGCTCAGCATGCTCAGGAACCTTACTTTGGATAAATAAAATGGATTGGTTTGGATCGACTCCAGCAGCTAACCAATCAACCACCATATCCCAAACTGACTGCTCAATCACATCAGGCGTTTCATAATGGGTTGTTAATGCATGCCAATCCGCCACAAAAAAGAAGCAGGGGTATTCTGACTGCAGGCGTACCCAGTTTTTTAAGACGCCATGATAGTGACCTAGGTGCAAACTACCTGTTGGTCGCATACCAGAGAGAACGCGTTCAGCAAACATCTTGTTTATCTTTAACTATATCAATTAATGAAACATGGACCAAACAGGTGTGAGGTGTTCTGGTAAAAGTGGCAAAGTGCCTAAATCAATGTGACTTTCAGAAGGATCATGAAAGTCAGATCCCCGTGAAGCCAAAAAACCATATTGCTGAGCAATTTTTCCATATTCCTGATATTGATCGGGACTATGACTTCCGGTAATCACCTCTAATCCTAGTCCGCCATGATCCTTAAAATACTCAAAAAGTTGGTCCCTTTGCATTAGATTAAGTTTATACCGACCAGGATGCGCAATCACTGCTACACCTCCAGCAGATTTAATCCAGCCAATTGCCTCATCCAGGTTAGCCCAACAATGTGGGACATAACCAGGCTTGTCCTCAACTAAATAATTTTTAAACACCTGCTCAGTATCTTTACATACACCCTGCTCCACTAAGAAACGAGCAAAGTGTGTTCTAGAAATGAGATCGTGATTACCTGCGTAATGCAGTGCGCCTTCATAAGCTCCAGGAATACCAGCTTTCAGTAATTGCTCAGCCATCTGTTTAGCACGATCACCACGACCTTCGCGAGTACGCTTAAGACCATCTAAGATGCCGAAATCTTGCGGATCAATACCTAATCCTACAATATGAATGGTTTGACCAAGCCAGGTCACAGAAATTTCTACACCAGC